>PMNJ01000372.1 GCA_003162595.1 Bacteroidales bacterium
AATAGTCAACAGAGGAACTTCGACGGTGAGCGGATTAGCGGTGATGTATTTCTGTACAGGTATATTAAAGAAGAAGACAGGGTAATAGCTGTTCTTTCAGACGGAATGGGACATGGTGTTAAAGCAAATATTCTTGCTACCCTTACAGCCACTATGGCCATAAATTTTACCCGTGAACATAAAGAAGTAGACCGTATCGCCGAAATAATTATGAATACTTTGCCCGTATGCAGTGAGCGGAAAATCAGCTATTCAACTTTTACTATAATTGATATTGAAAGCAGCGGGAGAGCAACTATTTTGGAATATGACAATCCGTCAAGCCTGATTTTAAGAGGAAACCAGATATTTGATCCTTCATGGAAAAAGGTAGTGCTCGAGAAGGGTAAGAACTCGGGTAAAGTACTCAAAACCTGCTCATTCATGCCTGAGAAAGAAGACAGAATCATCTTTTGTTCCGACGGTGTTTCTCAAAGCGGAATGGGTAGCGAACAATTTCCCTTTGGATGGGAAAGGGAAAATATATCTACTTATGCTGCATCTCTGGTAACAAGCGAAGCTTCAATTTCAGCCATTATGCTTGCCGGAAAGATAGTTACAATGGCTCATAAAAACGATAACTATAAAGCCCGCGATGATATAAGTTGTGCAATTATTTATTTCCGCGAACCTCGCAAACTGATCATCTGTACCGGTCCCCCTTACGAAAAGGAGAAGGACAAAGAGCTGGCCGCAAAAGTCATGGCTTATAAAGGAAAAGTGATTCTTTGCGGTGGGACAACAGCAGATATTATCGCCAGGGAATTAAACAGGACAATAATTGATGAATTAATATTCGAAGATCCCGAACTACCACCTGAAAGCTTTCTTGAAGGTATTGATCTGGTGACCGAAGGGATACTTACACTTCAGAAGGTCAACGAGATCTTGAAAATATATAATAACAGTGTAAAACTTGGCAAGGGACCGGCCGACAAGATCGTAAGACTGATAATGGAGAGCGATGAGATTCACTTTATAATTGGTACAAGGATCAACATTGCACACCAGGACCCAAACCTGCCTGTTGATCTTGAAATAAGGCGTACCGTTGTAAAAAGAATAGCACGTTTGCTTGAGGAAAAATGGCTGAAGAAAGTCACCTTCGAATATATCTGACTTCCGTTTCTGTTTTCTAATATTTCTGTGCTCTGCACCTTTTGCATCCACAAGGAAAATTCAGCTACAAATATTACGGTGCTCTGCACCTTGAGAATCTATGGTAATCTTTTTTCTACAAATATAAATGCAAAATAAATCCTAAGGTACAGAGCACCGAAATATTTAACTTTATTATTAGATCTTAGTGCCTTGGCACCTTGGTGGCAAAAAAACTTATTACCTCTGAATTTTTAAAAATTCAACTGTTTTATCGAACAGATGTGGCTGAATATCCGGATGAGTAAGCATTTCCGGAAGATGATCGGATAAAACGATTTCACCTATTTCAGAAGTATCAGGTATCGGACCAATCTCAAGTACTTCAGCAAGATAAAGTCTTCCCCATCCGGTTTCGTCATCCTTTGTTACTGAATATGTTGCAATACAAACAAGGTTGAATTTTAACGCCCCTGTCTCCTCCATTAATTCTCTTCCTGCTGCCTCAAATGAAGTTTCCCCTTTTTCAATATGCCCACCAGATATCTCCCAGGTTGAGCGTTTTTGGTGGCGGACAAATATCCAACTATCCATATATCTGACTGATATGACTGAATAAGTCAGTTTTGAACCGGGAACAAAGAGCGGGTCGTAAAAATTAATTTCTGTCATTTTATTCAATTCTATAACTTGGGCTGGATGTAATAATAGAAAGGATAATTAATATTTGAGTACTTTTATATCAATTTTTTTCATCTATGGGATTATTAATTATTCTGATCGTTACAGAAATACTTACAATACTGGTTCTTTGGGAACATTTCTACCATCATTCTAAGGCAAAATATTATCTTTCAATAATTATTCATGTTATCCTTAGCCTTGCAGTCTGGATAACTTTTATCGAATTAGATTCTTTCAAAGGATTTTTCGATAGTCCGCGGCATGTCTGGTTGATGATGAATATGACAGGATTGATAGTTGCTGTTGTTATTCCAAGAGTTTTATTAGACATTTTACATTTTACTGGTAAACTGGTCAGAATAAAAAAAGGTGACCACATAAGATTGTTGACTAACGCGGGGCTGATCATAATGATAGTATTCCTGACTATAATTGGATTCAGTACATTTCATGGGAGATTTAATTTCAAAACAGAAGAGGTAACGATAAAAATTAAAGATTTAAAAACCGATCTTGATGGTTTGAGAATAGTTCAGTTATCTGATATGCATCTTCCGTGTTTCTATAATCACAGGAAGCTTCTGCAAAAAGTAATGTATGAAGTCAATGCTCTCAAGCCTGATCTGCTTTTAAATACCGGCGATTTTATTGACTTCGGCTGGAGAGAATTCGACAAAAATGATACAATCCTTTCCAAAGCACATAGCCGTTATGGGAACTTTGCAATTTTAGGTAATCATGATGTGGGGACCTACGATCCGTTTTTCACTGAAGCCGACAGGGAGAATAACATATTGATAATGATTAATCAGATAAGAGCTTCGGGATACCAGGTCCTTGAAGATGAATATAAAACACTGAATATTGGTAAAGCAAGAATCGCACTTATTGGTGTAACAACGGAAGGGCGTCATCCTCATATGATTCATGGCAATGTAAAACAGGCGATGAAGGGTTTAGATGCCGACAGCGTAGATCTGAAAATACTTCTCAGTCATGATCCCAATCAATGGGCTGAGGACGTGACAGGAAAAACTGACATAGATATTACCCTCTCGGGTCATACTCATGGGATGCAGATGGGTATAATCACAAAAAAATTCAGATGGAGTCCGTCAAAATATTTTTACCCTCATTGGAATGGACTTTACTCAGATGGTAAGCAGTATCAGTATGTAAATCGCGGACTCGGAGTGCTTGCTATCCCTTTCAGGATATGGATGCCACCAGAAATAACAATAATAACTATTAAGAAGGATTAAATCATCTGAATATAGCGACAGGTTTCAGACTTGTCTCTACACTATTGATATTTAAGATAATGCTTTCAAGAAGAAACGGGTAGCATTCGAACTGCCACCCGTCAAAATTACCCTAACCTTGCCTTGATTCTAACCTACTAACCTATTATTGGATGGTTGTAAAAATTATTGGGAGTAATTTACTAACCATTTTTGGATTGGGTAACACATTCTTAGACAACCTCGGACAAGCTAATATTCCTGAAATACTAAATATATTTTTTTGACATATCGGAATTAATAATTTAACATTTTAGCAGTTTAAAATTTACGGCATCATGCGCCAGGAAAAATCTTCATTCATTTTTTATTAAATTGCGCCATGACAAATAACATCAAGTCATGTATGAAAAATACATATATATCATTGATTTTATGGGCTTTAATAATCACAATATCCAAAGGAAGCGAAAAAGTTGAATGGATCAGGATAAATCAGCTTGGCTACGGGAATAGTGATATCAAAGTAGCTGTTTTATTAAGCAGGAAATCATTGGATAAAAAATAGCTGAAACTAATTAAATGTATCAGGATAATTAATGCTACAAGACCAAAAAATTCACAAAATAGAGGATATTGAATTTAAGGTAATATACTCAAGAAGAAGGTCAATTGGTATCAGTGTTCATCCTGATTCATCTGTGATCGTGAGGGTTCCATATCTTACATCATTTAAAACTATAAACAGAATTGTCAATGAAAAGTACGATTGGGTTTTAAAACATCGTGACAATTACAGGAAGCTTGATAACAGTCCGGTGAAAAAGTCCTACAAATCCGGCGAAACACATCTTTTTCACGGGCATCAGTCTGTTCTAAAGGTTGAAAAAACAGGAAAATCATATGTCAGGTTTTATGACAATACAATTGAGCTGGGAACAGAAAAAACAGATGATACCCTGGTAATCAAGAGATTGCTTTATAAAGGCTATAAGGCTGAAGCTTTGAAATATTTTCCTGATTTATTAAATAAGGTTCTCATAGATCATGGGAATCAGATGTTTAAGCCGGCAGGACTGGTCATCAGGACCATGAAAAGAAGATGGGGAAGCTGTTCAAATAAAGGGGTAATTACCTTAAGCACAGAACTAATAAAGCTGTCTGACGTGTTCATTGAGTATGTTATTACACACGAGCTATGCCATCTGAAACACCATAACCATGGTCCACAGTTTTATAAGCTTCTTTCTGAAGTATATCCTGAATGGAAAACGGTAAGAAAAGAGTTGAGGAAATATATTCAATAGGATTATTAAAGGATACGGTTTATATCACAAATTCCTGCCCCTTGGCTGGTATTTCAATATTTTTAAACCCTTCACCCGTCAATGATGAAACATACTTCTTCTGTGTTTCATATTCCCCGTGAACTATAAAGATCTTTGATAAGGCACTTTTATCCTGGCAACTTATAAAACTGATCATTTCTTTATAATCACCATGTCCACTGAACGATTCGATTTTTTTCACTTCAGCTTTTACTTCATAAACAGTTCCAAATATGGAAACTTCTTTATCTCCTCTTCCTATTCTTGCACCGAGAGTTGTCGGCGCGCAGTATCCTACAATAAGTATTGTGTTTTTACGATCTGAAATATTATTTGCAAGATGATGTTTTATACGGCCTGCTTCCATCATACCTGAAGCAGATATAATAACACAGGGTTTTTTATGATCATTGAGTTTTTTTGAATCTTCTACCTTGTTTATATAATACAGATTATCAAAACCGAATGGATCGGGGTCTTTTTCGAGAACATCGCTGAAATTTTTATTAAAACACTCGGGATGCATCCGAAAAACGGCAGTTGCATTTACTGCAAGAGGGCTATCTACAAACATATCAATTTTAGGTAACCTGCCTTCGTTAAAATAGTTGTTAAGGGAAAATACAATTTCCTGGGTTCGTCCGACACTAAAAGCCGGAATTATAAGNNTTGAGTCCTCGTGTAATCTGTCACCGTATGTTGATTCGGTAATAAGAATATCAGCCTGCGGAAAAGGCTGGGGTGGTGCAAGTATCTGGTCAACCGGTCTGCCTATATCTCCCGTATAAGCTATTTTTTTTAATTGTCCGTTTTCGACTATTTCTATATTGGCTACCCCGCTGCCAAGCATATGTCCGGTACCGGTGAATCTGACCTTAATGTTTTCATCAATCCTGAATTTCATCTCATTTGGCACTCCGATAAAGAGGCCCATACAAGCAGTAGCATCTGCCTGTGTATAAATTGGAGCCACCTGGGGAAGCCCTTTTTTTACCCTGCGTTTATTGAACGTAATTGTATCATGTTCCTGAATAAAGGCAGAATCAGCCAGCATAATAGCACACAGATCGCGTGTTCCGTTTGTACAAATCACTGATCCCCTGAATCCCAGTTTATAAACGTATGGGATCAACCCGGAATGATCTATATGTGCATGTGTAAGAATTATATGATCAATCTGCGACGGATCAAACATAAGGTCCCTGTTCATACTATCTGTTTCAAGTCCCTTACCCTGGAACATCCCGCAATCAAGAAGAATTTTCTTACCTGAATCTGTTATAATGAGATGTTTACTCCCGGTTACTTCCCTTGCTGCGCCTATAAATTTAATTTTCATTTTTATGTTAGATTAAGAGATAAATATAATGAATTATTTAAAGAAGGCGACAGGAAACAGGCACCTGGCAGGCTAATGACTCGAAACGTGAAACATCTTATATCCGTACACATAAAATTGTAACATCATCGATCTGGTTAGCAGAGCCCTTCCACTTTTCAAATTCATTCTCAAGGATACTCTTTTGTTCAGCCATTGGTCTCTGATATATCTCCGATAGTAGTCTCTTAAGGTTATATTTCATATATTTTGATCCTTTAGGACCACCAAATTGATCGGCAAACCCATCCGAAAAGATGTAGATTGTATCACCCTTTTGTACCTTAATCTCATAATTAGTGAATGTTTCATTTTCACCATAGTATATTCCTATTGGCATCCTGTCGGCCCTGAATTCCTTTAACTCTCCATCCTGAAAAATTAAGAGAGAGTTATATGCGCCTGAAAATTCGAGTTTTTTTCTGTCTTTATGAAGAATGCAGAAAGCTACATCCATTCCATCAGTGGCTTCTCCCTGCTTGCCTGTCTGATGAAGTGATGTTTTGATCTTTTCACGTAACAGGTTTAATACTGTATTTGCCTTAAGATCAGTATTGTTAGTGATTATCTCATCCAATGTTGATATTCCAAGTGCACTCATAAAAGCCCCCGGAACACCATGGCCCGTACAGTCGGCAACAGTAAAAAAAATATGTTTTTCATCTTCATCAATCCAGTAGAAATCGCCGCTTACAATATCCCTTGGCTTGAATATTATAAAATAGTCAGAGAATGAATATCTGAAATGCCAATCCTCCGGCAGCATAGCCATTTGGATCCTGCTCGCATATTCAATACTGGATGTAATTTCTTGTTTCTGTGCCTCTATTTTCCTGGTCCGCTCTTTTACCCTGGTCTCGAGAATCCGCTTTTCTTTTTTAAGCTGTCTTTCCCTGAACCTTACTATTCCTATTATTACAATAAATAATGCGCCAAGAATAATTATATAAAAAAATGTTGTTTGAGTAAAGGACGCTTCAATTGTAAATGCTACAACTTTTGGTTCACTTATATTACCCCATATATCTTTTGCCCTGACCCGTAGAGTATATTTACCTGGCTTTATAAACAGGTTTATTGTATTGGTGTATGTCCACTTTGACCATTCCCCATTATCAAGTATCCATTGATACTGAGTTGAATTCTGCTTGATGTATCCTGGCGCCACGATATCAAAATACACATTGTTATCACCACTCCCGAACACAATGTCTGAAAGTCTGAAGTTAAAACCTTTCGCGTCAGAGATACTTCTGATAAAAAGACCAACATCAGGCTTAATCGAAGGTATTTTATTCCGGACAATTCTGAAGAGTATATTATCTCCGCCAACAACCCAGATATAATCTTTGTCGGTATATATTGAATTAAGATTAACAAATATTTTAAGCAGAGCCTTGTCATTATTGTCAATACTGCCTGCTGAACTGATATTAATCCATTCATCTTTAATTTTTATCCATGGAATATCAGGCTGGGAGAAAACAAATTTAACCTTGGCATCATAACCCGTCAATGCCTTTTTGTATTCTGTAAACGAATCAAGTGTACGGTTATAATAACTTACTTTCGATAAGGTAAAAAGGAATACAGTATCATTAACAGATTCAATGATAAACCTTTGAGGCAAATCATTTTTAACGGTATATGTCACAGGATTTCCTGAAGGCACGCCATTATTGAGATTAATCCTGAAAACTTTATCGTCGCTTCCGGCCCACACAGTATTCTCATCAGTCGATACAATTGAATAAATTGAGTGATTAAATGTTTTATCAGGATAAACTGCCTCCCACTTATTTTTTTTATCAGGTGTAACATAAAAAAAGCCCTCCGAGGTTGCAATATAGTACTTGTTATCCCTGGTAATTCCGCTTATATAATTGATATAGCCTGAATTTCCTATAGATCTGGCCTGATGACCCGATATTATGAAGAGGCCTTTGTTTGTAGATGCCAGAATTTCATTTCCTGCAGAAATCAGCTGCTTACATTTTTCATTTAGACCCTCAACTTTCTTATAGACATAGTTAATTGATTTGAGCCTACCGGCTATTTTTTTAAAATATTTTGGTTCGGGCAACTTTATTTCGGGAGGCCTAATTACTCTTTGTTCCTTTTCCGGTGCAACCTGAGCAACAGAAGGAACTTGTTTCTTGCCGAATATTTGCGCAAAAATGCTTTTCCTTGTCTTCTGCGGCTCTTTGGCCAGTTGTTGAACTGGCATATTTCGTATGACTACCTGGTTTGGTGGCCCTGAGGATTCTTCATTCCTTACCAGAACTTCAACCTCTGTATAATTTTTTACCTCCTTAAGATAGTATACACCCTCACTTGTTGCCACATATAATTCATTATTGTGCCAGAGGGATGTGATAAGATTACCCTTCAATCCAGGATAAATACTGAAATTAGCAACCGGTAAACTCAGATCGGCACGGGTAAGTCCATACTGATGAGAAAGCCAGAGACCATGATTGTTGTCCACCCCGAGAGCAAAAATTTCATCATCTGGTAATCCGTTTATGTAATTAATCGTATGTTTAAGTTTTCCACTCTTCTTTTCCACGACCAATGCTCCTCCATCGAGTGTCGAAAAGGCATACAGGCTATCAGAAATTAATAATCCTTCAGATAGAATATTTTGCCGGAGATAACCCTCATCCTTAATCTTGTAATCATAGTATTTTATCCCATCAAATAGAGAAAGGTCACCATTGCTTTTTCCAATCAGTACAAGATTATTGTTGTACGGAAGACCGAAAAGGATCTCTTCATCCTTTGACAGGTAACCAGTAACTATTGGGAATAAGGTATCGCTTTCAAGTCTGTAAAGTCCTTTTGAGAAAACATTAATGAAAGTATTTTTAGGGGTGATAAACATCCCGGTAAAAGGTTCATTTTCCTTCTGTCTGAGGCGAAGTTCAAGTTTTCCTGAATTTATATTGTGCCTGCTAATGCTTTGTTCACCGTAGAAATATATAGTAGAATCAGTATAAATGATCCTTGTTATTAATCCAAGAGATGACGAATCACCGGAGATTGAAAAATATCTGTAGCTTCCTTTATCATCCCTTGAAAGATATCCATAATTGTTCTCTCCTCCCACATAGACTTTCCTCTCCTGTGCATTGTATTTAAGAGAATAGGGAATCGCAGGAATAGGGATAGAATTCCAGTTCTGACCATCAAATGTGAGAATTCCTCTTCTGTTGGCGAACAACATAACATTCTTGTCATCCTGGCATATAGCCCAGTTCTGGTTCTCAATCTCGCTGCTTTCCTTAAAATTAGTAAGTAATGGAGCTCCCTCCTGTGCCTTAAGTGTATAAACAATAAGTAAAAGAAAAACCGGTGAAAGTATTTTCTTCATAGAAATCAATTCTCAGATTAGTTAACCTGTATTCTGAAGTTTAAATGTAAAGAAAAAATCTAATAACTGTTCATTCCTGATCCGGAAGTCGGAAGTAGCTTGTACATCTGACTGCTGACATGCATATCATTTTACAAAAAGACTTAGTATCAAAACCCCTATCAATCCGGTTATACCGATAGAAGTTTCCATAACACTCCACGTTTTAAGAGTATCCTTAATACTGAGATTGAAGTATTCTTTGAACAGCCAGAATCCGCCGTCATTTACATGACCGAACATCAGACTTCCCGAGCCGATAGCAAGTACCATAAGTTCAGGATTAACTGATCCTCCTGTAACTAATGGCAGAACTATACCTGCTGTAGTAATTCCAGCGACAGTAGCCGAGCCAACGCAAAACCGGAGTATTGTAGCAATCAACCATCCGAGAAACAATGGCGATAGAGAAGACTGGCTCAGCATTTCACCTATATATTTGCTTACTCCGCTGTCTACCAGAACCTGCTTGAGAGCGCCCGCGCCGGCAATAAGCAACATAATCATTGTAATAGTTGTTACTGAATGAGCCAGGGAATTCATGATGTCTGTAATTTTTCTCCCTCTTGCCAGACCAAGAGTACAAATAGAGAACAAAACAGCTATAAGCATGGCAATTACAGGATTCCCTATATATCCGAGAATTTTTCTTATTCCGTTATCTACCGGTAACAGGAATCCGGCTACTGTTGAAATAGTTATTAATAGAACCGGAAGAAGCGAAGAAAAGAAACTAACCCAAAATCCCGGCAACTCTTCATCGGTCATAACTTTCTGGTTTATAAATTCCTGTAAGGGTTTAGCTTCTATTTTACTCAGGGCTTTTGACAAAATGGGACCCGAAATAATTATAGCAGGAATTGCAACCATTATTCCATATATTAAGGTTTTTCCAAGATCTGCATGGAAAAGGGTAACAATCGCTGTTGGTGCAGGATGAGGAGGAAGGTAACCGTGAGTTACAGAAAGTGATGCCAGCATCGGTAATCCAACATACAGCAATGGCAGTCCTGTCGAAGCAGCAACAGTGAAAACCAAAGGAATCATAATAAAAAACCCAACATCATAGAAAAGTGAAATACCAACAATAAAACCAGTTAGCATTAATGCCAGTTGAATATGTTTAATACCAAAAGCATTGACAAGTTTGGACGTTATTTTCTGAGCAGCTCCACTTTCAGAAACCAGTTTTCCAAGCATAGCACCGAAACCAAGAACCAGTACAAGAAAACCCAAAGTACTTCCGATACCATTTTCAATAGATACAACGGCGTTATCAATGGACATACCTTCAGTCAGCCCCACTGCAAGAGAAACAATGACGAATGATAAAAACGAATTGAATTTGAGTACTAGTATGAGGAAGAGCAGAAGGCATATACCGAGGATAACAATGATTAGAGGCATAAAAATAATATAAATGATTACTGGTTGATGGTATGTTTAGTATCTTGTATTTTCTTAATCTTCATTCATCACCTATCTCCTATATATATAATTCATTTCATCTCTATTGCCTTCCATCAAAGCCAGCTTCTGGTTTCAGGGGAAACTTTACAGGCATATTATCGCGTGTGGAACGGTAGATTGCGGTGAAAAGTTCTACAGTCTTTCGGCCATCTTCTCCTGTAACAGCCGGATCTATTCCATTCCCTAATGAATGAAGAAAATCTTCTATCTGGTATTGGATATATCTCACGGTAGGATCACAATTATTAAAAATCACAGTATCCTCCCTGATCCATTGTTTCAATAAGTATTCTTCTCCGGGAATGGTCCAAAGATCATTCACCGGGGGTTCTGTAACACCTGTGCTGCCGGCTATGAACATAGCACCTCCGTCAGTCTGTACTCCTACAGATGCACCATTTTTACCGTGAACATGAACTCTACCATAAAGGCCTGGCTTCTGAGAGTTACTGACCAGTATATTTCCGACTGCCCCATTTTTAAATTTAACAATTGCCAGTGCCGTATCATCTACCTCGATATATGGATGGTTCAGATTCTTCCATATGCCATAGACTTCATCAATTTCACCCATATACCATAAGAGGATGTCCAGCTGATGCGGAGACTGGTTAACAAGAACGCCTCCGCCTTCAGTTTTCCATGTTCCTCTCCATGCATCAGAATCATAATACGCTTTATCACGCCAACCCAGCATATTGACCACAGCCAGCACTGGTTTCCCGATCTTCCCCTTTTCTATAGCCAGCTTAACTCTTTTTACCGGTTCATACCATCTCCTCTGACTTATTACTCCTAATCTTACAGAGCTGCTTTTACAGGTTTGGATAATATCGTCACAATCCTGAAGATCTGAAGCCAATGGCTTTTCAACCAGAACATTAGCCCCTGCCAATGCTGCTTCAACCGCAGGTAATTTATGATATGGATGGGCGGTACAGACAATTACAAGATCAGAATTGTTTTCTTTTACCATGTCAGAAATATCTGTGTAGGAACGTGTTTTATAAAGCGTAGCAAAATCTTCAGCTTTAGTGGTTGTCCTGTTCCAAACCCCTGCCAGTCGAGCATTTGGTATGTTACGGATAGCCTTTGCATGAAGATGAGCCACTTTACTGCATCCTGCGATTGAAATGTTGTAAATCTTTTCAGTTATCATCGTGAATATTTCGGATTTCGGGATGGTTTATCTTAATAATCCTTAATTTTAAGGAACAAGTATTACCTTATTAATGGCATCTTCCTTTTTGTGAAGCTTTTTAAACCATAAAGCTCCTTCCGATAGAGGCACAACAGCTGAGATCTGATCATCAACATGAATCTTTCCCGTTTCCAGTAACTTAAGAACTGTTTCATATTCACCTCTGATTGCGCAACTTCCAAGTATTTTTAACTCGCTGGTAACAACTTTTTGAAGAGGAAAATTAATCGAGGGAGAGATATTTCCGACTAAAACAATTTTTCCGCCTTTCCGTAGGACATCAATAGCAATACTCACTGATTCACTTTTCCCGACAGCTTCAAAAGAGATATCTGCTCCTCTGTTATTCGTCAGAGCAAATGTTTTTTCTCCAATATTAACTTCCGTTGAGACAAATGTATGGTCCGCTCCTGCCATTACGGCTTCTTCAAGTCGTTTTGGATTAATATCAATGGCAATGATCTCTGAAGCACCCGAAATTTTAAGAAGTTTCAAAATAAAAATCCCGATCATACCTGCACCTACAACAACACAACTATCTCCGGTTCTGACCCCTGCTGTATTCAACGAATGAAGAGCTACTGCGATAGCCTCCACCATTGCAGCCTGTTCAAAAGAGACTTTCTCAGGTATTCTATACAGGATATGTTCGGGAATTGCAATAAATTCAGCGAATGCGCCATCTCTTTTATATGTCCCCGGTGATACACCGAGAACCTCGCGGTTGTCGCTGAGATTATACCTGCCTTCCAAAGTGAACCAGTCATTCAGCTTATAAACAGTTGAATCAAAAGTTACCCTGTCACCTGGTTGCCAAATGTTAACGTTTGATCCGGTTTTCACTATAACCCCGGATGCCTCATGACCCATAATAACAGGTGGAATTCTCCGTCCTGTACTACCATCCATTCCATGGACATCAGATCCACAGATACCACAAGCCATGATCTTTACAAGTACTTCGTCACTCTTTATGACCGGGTCCGGAACATCTTTATAAACAAACTCATTATACTTTTCAAGTACCAGGGCTTTCATAATATAAGGATTAGGTTATGCAAAAACAGGATGAAGCTACAGATTATTTATTTACCTCATTCGCCATGCTGATTATTTTGATCTTAGCCGGTGCCACAACCAGATCACTGATTTTAGGACCAAAAGCCTTGAAATAATCACTTGCAAAATGGGCATCAATTGCAGCCTGGTTCTTATATTCTTCAACAAAAACAAATTTTGTTTTATCATATGGGTCCTGATAAAGCTGGTAAGATTTACAGCCGGCTTCTTTATTTGATTTTTCAATTATCTCCTTTGCGGCTTCTGTGAAGGCTTTAATTTTATCAGGTTTCACGGTTACCGTTGCTACTATCATCATTCCATAGTCTGGTGCAGGGACTTGTATTAAATTACCCGCATTCAGAGAGTTTTCTCCTGTTTTTTTATTTCCATAGCAGCTGGAAATTAATACCAGGCTGAACACAAGAACCAATAATTTTGTTTTCATGATTTCTAATTTTATTTAACAATATCCAAATGTATTTCACTTACTGATTTAATTGCCCTGTCGGAGAAAAAATCCGATGCAGCGAAAATCCTGAAGAGACCACCATCTTCCTTATCTCCGGTTTTTATCACCATAAATTCCTGCTGGTCATTCCGATTAAAAAGTTCAGAATATGAGACAGCACACCTATAGCCGTCCTTTCCCACAATACACATAATTCCGGATTTCAGATTTTCCCTGTTTAAAGGATAATTTTTCAAAAGGAGATCCTTAAGCAGGATGCCATTAAAAGGCGTAGTACTATGAATTCCTTTTCCCCTCCCATAAAAGATTGTATTAAAAGTTGTATTAGGAAGTTTTTCAGAAAGAACTTCTATTTTTCCTGCCTGTCGGGAAGAACTGAAAATATTTATACCTGATGAATACATCGGCGCCATACCCTGATGAACATTAAATGAATGTGGATAAGATTTAACGGTTATTCTTATCGGAGATGTTATATTTCTTTCAGTCACAAGATCACTGGCAGCTACAATCTTACTTTCAAGAGAAAGCGGCCACAACTCTTTTGTTTTGGAAGGCACTATCCTGGACACACCATTGGCAATCAATATCTTATGAAGATTATTTGGATAGTAGATTTCACCCCAGCTGAAGACAACTTTTTCACCTTTCCCATTTTCAATTTCGATATATAAATCGATAATTGGTTTAAATTCACTGCTGTTTGCCTTTCTGAGTATCTTTTTATCGAGAATATCAAAAAGTGAATAACCATCATATCTGTATGCACCAACAAACCTGTCAGCTCCGGTACTGTCGAGTAAAGTCTCTTTAACAATCACTGAATGAATAGGGAGACTCTTGAAATCAACCTTACCCGGATTAGCTATTTCGCCATCTATGTACAATTCCTTCACCTGAAGAGGATATGTTTCGACATTATCGTAAAAATTATTGGTCATGTCAGATGAATCGATAGACTGAGTAACTGGGGTTTTTTCATTTTCCATAACTTTTTTTGGTGCCATGGTACATGAACTCAAACATAAGTAAATTAAAAAGAAGAGATACAAACTTTTCATAGTATATTTAATAATTAATTGTTGCCGGTTGCTGGTTATTGGTCTCGCGTTTTTCGTTTTTAGTTTCGTGTTTCTTACTACTTACTTTTTACTTTTGTCTCTTGTCTTTTCACCGTTGAGCCGTTGGGCCGTTGTACCGTTGTGCCTTTACTATTATTCCACAATCACCACAATAATATCCATTACGTTTGTCATAGTAGGACCAGTGATGATATGTCCTCCGGCTTTTTTAAAGAAATGGAATGAATCGAATTCACTCAGATATTTTTCAGGATCAATATTCTTTGAGATCGCTTCGTATATAGTATCTGAATCAACAACAGCGCCAGCAGCATCAGTTGGTCCGTCATTACCGTCCGTACCTGCAGATAGTATTGTTATTCCGGGATTATTTTGAAGTAAGATGGCGGATAACAGTGCCAGATGCTGGTTTCTTCCTCCGGCTCCTTTTCCTGTCATCTTAACAGTTGTTTCACCACCGAATAAAAGACATACCGGTTTCACCTCATTTTCATCACCTTTAAATCTTGTGGCAGTTTCAATTAAATACTCAGCAACTGTGGAAGTGTCACCTTGCAACTGATCGTCAATTATAACCGCGTTAATATTGAATTCCAATGCTTTACTTTTTGCCGATTCAAGCGCCATTCTGTTTGAGCCGACAAGTATATTAACTGTTTTATCAAAAACAGGATCCCCGGCTTTTGGTGTTTCCATCCTCTTTCCGGCAGCTCCTTCTTTTAAAAAAGTAAGTATTCTGCGCGGGACAGTTCGTGTTAACTCAAACGTCGCAAGAACCATCAAAGCCTGCAGAAAAGTTGTTGGATCGGGAACCGTTGGTCCGGAAGCTATTACATCAAATGGATCCCCGGGCACATCTGATAAAATAAAACTCACAAGAGTAGCCGGGTAGACGACTCTTGCAAGCTGACCACCCTTCACTACTGATAAATGTTTACGCACCACATTAATTTCACTTATGCATGCCCCGCTATTTATCAAAAGATCATTAACCTTAATCAAATCAGCGGGTAAACATCCTTCAGAGATATCAGATAACAGAGATGAACCTCCCCCAGATAACAAACATATTACAAGGTCGTTACAACTGGCCAATTCAGCTATTTTTAGTATTTCCCTGGTTGCTCTGAATCCGTTTTGGTCAGGTATAGGATGACCCGCTTCAGTAACATCGATATATTTCAATTTACAGGAATGACCATATTTTACAACAATATGTCCTTCGGTAATCCGTTCACCAAGCATTTTTTCTACTTCCGCCCCCATCATTGCACTAGCTTTTCCGGCACCGATAACATATATATTTTCAATTGTTTCCAGTGATAAACTCAGATCACCGATATTCAGGCA
>PMNJ01000200.1 GCA_003162595.1 Bacteroidales bacterium
ATTCTTGGAGTAATCTTTGCACTGGCAGCAATTATTACACCTTCTCATTTTACTTTTGTAATACCATTTGTTGATATTGTTACTTTTTCGCCATTAAGACTTGTTTTGCCTTTAACAGTTCTCTTCGTTGCATTAATGGGACTCGCTAACTCTCTGATGTGGCCGGCACTCTGGCCATTGACAATAAACGGTCTTGGCAGATTTACTAAAACCGCTTCAGCAATGATCATAATGGCTATAGCAGGTGGGGCAGTGTTACCATTGCTGTACGGGAAACTGGCAGTGATGTTTTCAACCCAGGCTGCATACTTGATATGCGTTCCGGCATACCTGATTATTATGTACTATGCCTTTTTCGGTCATAAAGTGGGGAAATAAATATGGATTATAACCTGAAGGATATATTTGAATGCTTCCTCGCTGATGGTACATTCTTAAATGGAGAACCTTATGGCAGCGGACATATTCATGATACCTTCAGGATAGAAACAGCGGAAAAGGGTAAAGACGATTATATACTTCAGAGACTTAATAATAAGATCTTTAAAAATATTCCGGAACTTCAGCACAATATTGAGAGGGTTACAGTTCATCTCAGAAACAAATTAAAAAATATTCGGGGTTCAGATATTAAAAGGGAGTGTCTTAGACTTATCCCTTCCAGGGATGGTAAAACCTGGATCAATGATAATGATGGCAATTTCTGGAGAATGTATATTTTCATCTCGAACCATCATTCCTATAACGTAGTTGACAGTCCCGGCAAAGCATTTGAAGGAGGAAAAGCTATTGGCCGTTTTCAGGCTATGTTGTCTGACATGCCGGGAGGGCCACTGTTTGAAACCATTCCCTGGTTTCATGATATTGAAAAAAGACTACAGACCTTCAATATTAAGATAATAGAAAACCCTGTCGGACGAGTAGAGACAGTTGCTAAGGAGATAGATCAAATCCTCGACAGGGCTGAGGAGATGAAAATTATACTAAGGCTTGGAAAAGAAGGAAAAATACCATTGAGAATCACTCACAACGATACAAAATTCAATAACATTCTGCTTGATGAAAATGATAAAGCATTGTGTGTAATTGATCTTGATACCGTAATGCCCGGATATGTCCATTATGATTTTGGCGATGCTATTAGAACTGCTGCAAATACAGCCTCAGAAGACGAGAAAGATCTTTCCAAAATTAAAATGAGTATAAACCTCTTTAAAGCATATTCCGAAGGTTATCTTTCTGAAACAGGAAATACGCTGAATGATGTGGAAAAGGAGTTTCTTGCATTTGCGCCAAGATTAATTACTTACACTATAGCTGTCCGGTTTCTTACTGATTTCATTGATGGAGATCATTACTTCAAAATTCATCATGAGTTTCATAATCTTCAGAGAGCCAGGGCTCAGCTCAGGTTGGTAATGAGCATGGAAGAGCAGTATGAAGATATGAAGAGTATAATCAGGAAATTAACTTAAGGTGCTGGTTCCTTGGCAAAAAGACAAAAGACAAAAGTAAAAAGATAAATGTAAATATACTGATAGATAGAATTAGCCCACCTTTAGGGGGGATGGGGGGCAAAAACAGATAGATATGGACTGGACAAAAGATGAAATCAGGTTTTTAAAGACATTGAGTGATCCCGACAAGATTCAGGGCTTCCTCGATTCAATTGAGTATAATCCAGTATATGAATGCAGGTCTCCCCGATGGGTAATTAGAAAAAGGTCAGCTCACTGTTTTGAGGGCGCTCTGTTCGCAGCCGCTGGTTTACAATTCTCCGGATACAAACCATTGATTATTGACCTTAAAGCTTATAATGACGATGATCATGTTATTGCTGTATTCAAACAAGATGGACACTGGGGAGCCGTTGCTAAATCAAACTTCACATCATTAAGATACAGGGAACCTGTTTATCGCTCATTACGTGAACTTGTTATGTCATATTTTGATTTCTACTTCAATACTGACGGTGATAAGTCATTGCGATCTTATTCTTTGCCACTCGATCTTACTCTTTATAATAGCCGCCACTGGGCAACAACCGATGAAGACCTCGAATATATAGGGGATAAACTGGAAGAGATTCATCATTTTCCGGTTATGAATAAAAGGATGATCAAAAATCTGAAAAAAGCAAGCAATATTATGCTTCAGGCAGGCATGCTGGGGTCTAATGCGGCCGGACTTTTTAAGCCAACAAATCCATTAACCGCAAAGAAAACAAAGCTTTAAGAACTAAGGTCGCAAATAAAGGGGTGGATGGGGGTAAAAACACAAAACGCAATAACGCAAATATCAGACCGGTCGAAATAATTAAGTGTCTATTTATTTGTTTATCATTATATTACGAATATTGCATTTGTGACGGTCGAACGTTCTTTTGTAATTATGATGAGAATGTCTATTTTTGATAGCTTAAAATAAATTTGATATGGATTTATCTGGTAAGTTTTATAAAGCTTTCTCTGACCGCCAGTCAGCGATAGAAAAACAATACGGTCCCAAACAAGCTGAAAAACAACATTCAAAAGGCAAGCTTACTGCTCACGAACGGATAAATCTGCTTTTCGATAATAAAACATTTGAAGAAATTGATGCATTTGTAACGCCGGCTGATCAGCCGGTTGAATTCGGGAAAGTTGAAAGATCTTACGGGGATGGGGTAATTGTCGGTCATGGAAAAGTTAATGGGAGGCTTGTCTTTGCGTATGCCCAGGATTTCACCATAATGGGTGGATCGCTCGGGATTGTACATGCAAAAAAAATCGCAAAGATTCAGGAGATGGCACTAAAAATGGGTTCACCGATTATTGCTCTTATTGATTCAGGTGGTGCAAGAATACAGGAGGGAGTTGCAAGCCTTAGTGGTTATGCAGCCATCTTTCAGAATATCATTCATTCATCCGGAATAATTCCACAGATCTCTGTAATAATGGGACCTGCAGCCGGAGGTGCTGTCTACTCTCCTGCCCTTACTGACTTCGTCTTTATGGTTAATCACACCAGCTATATGTTTGTTACAGGACCTAATGTTGTAAAGGAGGTTCTGAATGAAGATGTATCCTCTGAAGAGCTCGGAGGAGCAGAAGTACATGCCCGTAAAAGCGGTGTTGCTCATATGATTTATGATGATGAGGAAAATGCAATTCTCGCTTTGAAAAAGTTTCTTTCTTATCTTCCTTCAAATAATGTTGAAAATCCACCGATTGTCAATGACGATGGGTCAGTTAACGAGATTAATGAAAAACTGAGGGGCATTATTCCGGAAGATCCGAATAAAGCGTATGATGTTAAAGATGTCATAGCCCAGATTATTGATAAAAACAGTTTCTTTGAAACATCAGAGCTCTTCGGTGCAAATCTTGTAACCGGTTTTGCAAGATTAACCGGCAAAACAATTGGAGTTGTTGCCAATCAGCCTAAAGTTCTTGCCGGCGTTCTGGATATAAATTCATCAACAAAGGGAGCCAGGTTTATCAGGTTTTGTGATGCCTTTAATATACCAATTATTACTTTCGAAGATGTTCCGGGATTCCTGCCAGGTATTGATCAGGAACATTCAGGTATAATCAGGCATGGAGCTAAGCTGCTATTCGCGTATAGTGAAGCTACCGTTCCGAAAATAACAATAATACTCCGGAAAGCATATGGAGGAGCTTTTATTGTTATGAACAGTAAAAACCTTGGCGGTGATTTTAGTTTTGCATGGCCATCTGCAGAAATAGCGGTAATGGGTCCCGATGGAGCTGTTGCAATTCTTTACAGAAAAGAACTCGCTGAGTCGAAAAACCCTGTTGAGCTTAAAAAAGAGCTTGTGAAAAAGTATCGCGATAAAATTGCGAACCCTTTTATTGCCGACGAAAGTGGATATATAGATGAAGTAATTGATCCGGCAGTGACAAGAAAAAAGATTATCTCCGCTCTGAATGCTCTTAATAATAAATGGGTTAAAGTACCGGCCCGTAAGCATGGGAATATGCCACTTTAATGCTCAGAGCTCAGAGCTCAGGGCTCAGGGCAAGGAGGAACAAACAGAGAAAGTCAATAAAAGAAGATAAAAGATAAAGGTTAAAGATAAAAGTGGATACTCTAAAATGTTAGAGAATTAACCCCCTTTAGGGTGGATGGGGGGCAAAAACATGGCAAAAAACATTTATTAATGATTTTGAGATTTTTATACTTATGATGAAGATAAAGAGAATACTCATAGCTAACCGCGGAGAGATTGCGGTCAGGATAATGAAGACTGCTCATCTTATGAAAATTGAAACAGTGGTCGTCAAAACGGCCATTGAACCCTATGCAATGTATCTGACAGGTGCTGATGTGATATTTGACAATTCGGAAGATAATTCTGAAATCCCGGTATTTCTTAACATAGAAAAACTTATAGCCATTGCTCTTGAAACGAAAGCCAACGCCATACATCCTGGTTATGGTTTTCTTGCAGAAAACGCATATTTCGCTCAGAAATGCATCGATAACGACCTGATTTTTATAGGTCCTTCTCCTGATGCAATTTATAAAATGGGAAACAAAACTATAGCAAGGAAAATAGCTTTAGCCAGTGGAATTCCAATGGCAATGGGAAGTGAAGGGAATATTGCCAATGAGGAAGAAGCTGCCGTAATTGCTGAAAAAATTGGTTATCCGGTTATAATAAAAGCTGCATCAGGGGGTGGAGGAAGAGGCATGAGGATTGTGCGAAAGGCTGATGAGATGGAGAAGATGTTCATTATCGCCAGCAAAGAGGCTGAGAAAGCGTTCAACGATCCTTCAGTATTTGTCGAGAAATATATTGATAATCCTAAACACATTGAATTTCAAATACTTGGAGACTCAAAAGGAAATGTAATACATCTCGGAGAAAGGGAATGTTCTATTCAGAGGAAGCATCAGAAACTTCTCGAGGAAGCTCCATCATGTGCGCTTGATGAAAAACTTCGTAAAAAAATGGGAGACATGGCTGTACAGATTGCCAAAGCGGTTGATTATAGTTCAGCCGGAACCGTTGAGTTTCTCCTTGATACTGATAAGAATTTCTATTTCATGGAAATGAACACCAGAATTCAGGTGGAACACCCGGTAACAGAGATAATAACCGGTTTAGATCTTATTGAACAACAGATCAGGATAGCCAATGGAGAGGAACTCAGATATAAACAGAATGACATTAAACTAAAAGGATGGGCTATTGAATGCAGGATAAATGCAGAGGATGTTCAGGCAGGTTTTTCTCCCGACCCCGGGAAAATTGAAAATTTCAATATGCCCTCTGACCCATGTGTCAGGGTAGACACTGGAGTTCAGACCGGTTCTTCAATTGTTGCCAGCTATGATTCTATGATTGCTAAACTGATAGTACGGGGCAAAGACAGGAAGGATGCAATTAAAAACTGCAAGATGGCCCTTGATAAAGTCTGGATAAAAGGTACAAAGACAACACTGCCGTTTTTCCGGATGCTGGTACGTCATCAGAAGTTTCAGGATGGAACCTTTACAACTTCCTTTATTGAAAAGGATCTGGAAAAGTACTATTTTAACAGCGATTATGAAGAGATGCTTGCTGCATGGCTTGCCACCAAGCTCTTCGTTGAAGAAAACCTTAATGATGACAGTATTAACGTTAATTTTGAACATGGTAAAACTATGAGTCCATGGTTATTAAACAAAAGAATAAATCAGTTCTAAATTAAGCTGTTAACAATGGCAAACGATAAAATCCGGATAAAAAAATTATACACACTTTCTTCCGAGAACAGGAAATTCAGCTTTTCCCTCCCGCTGAAGCATAAAATAAAGATTGGAAAAAGGGAGTATGAGGTTAAACTTAAGGCAGATGAAAAATACGGTACCTATATACTATGGAAGAACCGGAAGTACCCGGTAGAGATTATACGTTCAAGCCAGAACAAATATGAAATTCTTTTTAACGACATAAGTTACACCTTTACTGTTGAAACACCCTTCTCGCTTCAGAGAATGAAGGTATTAAACTCGAACCGAGGTAAAATTGAACAGGAAATAATTAAAGCTCCCATGCCGGGTAAAATTATCGATGTTCTGGTGAGAGAAGGTACCACAGTACTAAGGGGAGAACCGGTTGTGATTCTGGAAGCCATGAAAATGCAGAATGAAATTATATCTCCGGTAAACGGAATGGTTGTAAAAGTCATGGCCAAACCCAACACTAATGTAATGAAAGATGATATCCTGGTTGAGATAAAACTTTAATGCTATAAATACCTGTTTGAAAAAACTCAGATTATAAATCTTCTGACAAATTGCCGCAAGAGTATAAGTATTGATCCTGAGGTCAGTAGAAATGCTATTACCCCATAAAAAAAACTCTCTGCAGGATTTGGAACTACCCAGGCCCAACTGATCCAGTACAAAGGAGAAAAAAACGCCAGGTAATTCCATGGATGATGAAACAGCAGACCCAGAGGGACCGTTATAATAAAAATCCAATAAAGTTTGGAAACAGCTATTCCTGATATCCTAGTTACTGACAGAGTGCTAATAAACTGGAAAACAAACGCTGCCTGAATCGAAAGAAGACCAGCTGCGAACAAGTTTCGTAACCATCCTTCAGTTGGAACAGGTTTTACAAGAATTATGGTTATCATCACTAAAACAAAACTAATTATTGCAGATATTATCATCCTTAGAAGCAGAAATTTGTATTTGTATTCCGCAGCAATTGTTTGGACATATATGGTATTTGAATCTTTTTCAGTAATCTGAATGAAAGCATAAACCATACCGGGAAACATTGGAATAACAGATAGAAAAGTGATCGCCACAAGAGAGTAATACTTATCAAGCAGGAATCCTGTTTTTGAGAAGATTACTCCGGAGAGCAGCGGATAAACAAATTTAAGTATTAAAATAAGGATGAAAGGTGCCAGGATGCGAGCAAAAAGCGTCTTATCATGCAAAATGATATTAAAATCGGTAATAAATGAGCTTTTAAAACTGCTCCACATCATTTTCTCTTTTCGTTTTGCCCCCCACCCCCCCTAAAGGGGGGCTGTTTACTCCCTTGATTTGTGATTCTACTTGACACCACCGAATTAGTCCCCCTTTAGGGGAAAGGCCGCGAAGCGGACAGGGGGCCTAACTTCCTGGCGTGCTTTGCGGGTAATAAGTCTATTTTTTAACAGGTATATGCTTCAGAGTGCCCACCAGGAAACTCCAGAATTTTGCCACAGAGGCAATATTGACTTTCTCATCAGGAGAATGCGGATACCTGATCGTCGGTCCGAATGAAATCATATCGAGATTTGGATAAACACCGCCAATAAGACCGCATTCGAGGCCCGCATGAATTGCTTTTTTTTCAGGGATATTTCCAAACATATCCTTGTAAACATTACTCATAGTCTGAAGTATTGGTGACTGCATGTTTGGTTTCCAGCCGGGGTATCCGCCTTCAAGTTTTACATCTGCATCAATAAGATGAAATGCTGCAGCAATCCTCCAGGCAGTTGCTTCTTTAGCAGAATCAACCGAGCTCCTGCATAGATTATATGCTTCAAATTTGCCCTTATTACATCTGACAATAGCAAGATTATTTGATGTTTCAACAAGCCCCTTCATTGCCTGACTCATTCTGACAACTCCGTTCGGACAGACAAAAACTGCTCTGATTAT
>PMNJ01000074.1 GCA_003162595.1 Bacteroidales bacterium
TCCTGTTTTGCAAGAGCATCTCTCACTTCATCGTATTTAATCCAGAATAAAGGTTTTTTAAGCACTCTTCCGGCCTGCTCATCGAAGGCCATGTAATATGGTTCGATTCCAATTATTCTAACATCAAGTTTGGAAAGTTTTTTGTCAAAATACCATTCTTCGTAAAGCAGCAGTTGTTTTACCTCTTCAGGCTTGGCATCCTGCTTAATTGTAGTATCATGTGATTGAGTAGCATTTATCATTACTGATTCAGTCTTGGAAACAGCTCCCATTTTAATCTCAATATCGTTATATGTGGTACTTACAGTTGTGTTAAGAGGATCATATGCCGTAAGTCTGCCAGCTTTGATCTCATCGAGTAAGATATGAATAAAACTTTTTCTTCCATCGAGAGTCGCCTCTATAGGATAATACAAAGGTTGATTGATCTTTTCGCGCAGATCGATCATGCGGTAAACTCGCTTTGACCAAACAACATCCGCCTCACGCAGATATGGGAATTCTATTTTTTTTGCATCCACAATCGATTTGGTGTAAATATCCCCGAAACTCTGGGCATTTACGATACCTGAAAGTGAGAGTGCTATAATTCCAAAAAGAATTTTTTTATTCATGATGGTTATTTTTTTGATATCAATCGATCTTTAAAATTACAGGCTGAAGTTCTTTTGTCCTGCCATCGGGTCCCAGTGCTTTAATATCTTTTATAATTAAATTTTTACCTCTTGTCAGCCTGCCTATCAGGTCTTTTTGTTTAGGTGTAAGATTGCTGTTTGAGCTTGATTCTTCAAAATCGGAACCTTTGTCAGAATAAAGGACTGTAAATCCGGTAACTGTATATTGAAGATCAAAGTCAAAATCGGGTAATATCGCAAAGACACCCTGTTGTGCAGCAGCAGTTGCCCTTGGGACAGTTCCGGTACTTTTATTAGCGAATATTGCTACCGGAACAGGGATTGATTTTACTCTGAAATCATAGGGAGCATACTGCACCGGTTTGCCATTTATATCGGCGGTAACAATAACCTGAACATTCTGTCCTACCGCATTTGGTTTAACGGCCCAGGCACCCTTGAAATTCTCCCCTTTGGAGTTTTTAACCTTTTCTGTTGAGAATGATCCGTTAACAACCTTTATTTTTAACTTATCGGGACTGATACCGGGTACGGAAACATCAATCGGATTATTAATACCATAGTACATTACGTTCATTGCAGTAGCGGAGACAATAACATTTGGCTCACCGACAACATATGAAGATTCGAAAGGGTAGTTTTTTATTGAACCGTCTGGCGCTTTCAGAGCAATTATTCCACCCCATTTCTTGGGGCCTGTGGATGAAGCGTGAACTTTGTAGATTCCTTTTCCGGTTTCATCAAGAGGAAGCTTGGAATCGCCTACGGTAATTACCGGGAACTGTGTTGAGTCTGTGGCAGAAATGAATACCCGTGCTTCATAATCGCTTCCCAGAGTTACGTAATTTGAAGTTGTCGGGATAACAATAGCATCAAGTTTAGTAAATTTAAACGACGAGGCATCAATCTGAGAATAGAGGTAATTAAGAACTTCAGTTTCTCCATTTCTGACGCTGACCTGATATTCTGACAGGATACAAATAACGGCTACAAGTGGTAATGTCTGGAAATTAAGGTTTTCCCAGCGTTCAGTTTTTCCGTCTATATTTTTTGCGTCATCGGTGCTAAGACTTTTTTTCAAAGCCAGTTCTGCAGTTGGATTTTTCCCATCAAGAGTTGTGATAAGAAACTGCCGGTATTCAGCAAGTAGAGCCTTAAGGTCGTTGGCTTTTCCATTTTCGTTAGCACCGATCAGAATTTCAGAAGGTACATTTGTATCATCAATCCTTTTGATCTCATCAATAATAACCTCATTTCCTTTGACAGCAGGTGTTTCGGGATCTCTTTCAGCTTTTTTAATTATTTCAATCTTGAGTCCTTGTATAAAGTTGAAGGCTTCGTCAGCCCGCTCTTTAACCTGGTATGCTGCTGTTTTGTATTTACCGGCTTTTGCAGGATTTTCTGCAGCTGCCCTGTCGAAATCGCGATAAATAACATCATTTTTAAGGGTATAATTTGCGATAGTCTGAGTAAGACCCTTATCAACTTTCTTAAATGCTTCAACAGCCTCCTTTGATACGTTAAGTGCAAGCATGGCGGTAAGCACCAGGTACATCATACCGATCATCTTTTGCCGAGGAGATAGCTTTTCGTGAGCCATTTTGTAGGTAGTTTAGTTAGATAAAAAAGCCNNAAGCCACGTTATTTAACATTCATTGCAGCAAGCATATTTCCATAGACATTGTTCAATGCCGAAAGGTTATCGCTGAGCTTAGTTATCTGTTCACGGTATTTTTTAGTGTCGCCTGCCGATTCTGAAAGGTCTTTCATTATTCCCTGAATTCCTTTGTAGAGTGAATCGGATTCTTTCATGTGCTCGTCTGCTCCTTTGCGCTGCAGTTCATAAACTGAATTAAGAGCAGAAAGGTTTTTGTTAAGTGTTTCCAATTGTTGCTGATATGATTTTCCACCTACTTCAATAACTGATAAAGAATCAACCATTGTACGATATGAAGAGCTTGTTTCATTTATTAACTTCGTAGTTGACTGGTATGAGTCTGAAAGTTTCCCAAGTGAATCATTAGCAGAATTAATTGTATTCATATACTTTGAAGAAGCTGCCGTAACATCTCCCATGACATTCATGTTTGCAGTTGTTTCACTGAGTTTTTTCATTCCGACACCCAGTTTCTGGAACAAATCAGGAGAGATCTCAGCTTTTTCAAGCATCTCATCGAATTTTGCAAGAGCAACGGCACCTGAGCCTCCTCCATAACCACCGCCTCCTCCCGAAGCACCACCGTGGTATTTTCCTCCGTGTGATGCAAGCTCAGGGGTCTCATCTTCCGGAATTCCTGCAAGTTCAGGATAAACCAGTGTCCAATCAACTTCCTCATGCAACGGTTCAAATGCTGAAAAGAAGAAAATAACACCCTCTGTCAGAAGACCAACAGTAAGCATGGTTCCTGCCATTGGCCAGTGCTGTATTTTAAACAATGCACCAACACATACAACCGAAGCTCCTAAACCATATAATTTAGCGATGAAGTTCTTCCACCCACTGCTTTGTACTAATTCTGCTAGGCTCATATTACCTGATTATTTTAAGGTTATTTCTAATTATTTAATTTACACCAATATAAGATCTTACGTTACGGAATCCGACATATGATTTTGTAGAATCCTGATATTCAAAATCTCTTGCGCTGGTCTGAAGGAAATATGCTATGTCTTTCCACGATCCGCCACGGATCACTTTCCTTTTCATAATGGGTGGATCTTGCGGCGTGGCATTATATTTAAAGTCTGGCTGAAGATCGTGCTGGAAGATATAAGCTGATGGGGAGTATGCACAGCTTGTCCATTCAGCAACATTTCCTGACATATCATACAATCCATATTCGTTTGGTTCATAAGATCCTACTTTTCCTGTATATACATTTCCATCATCGATATAATTACCGCGTAATGGTTTGAAGTTGGCGAGGAAACAACCTTTGTAGTTACGGGTATATGGTCCGCCCCATGGATACATTGAAAGGTCGAGACCTCCTCTTGCTGCATATTCCCATTCTGTTTCGAGTGGCAGCCTGTATTCATGAACATCGGCTACACCGTTTTTTCTGAGAGCAGTATTCATGAAGTTTGTCCTCCAGATACTGAATGCTGTAGCCTGTACCCAGGACACTCCTACAACAGGATAATCATCAAAAGACGGATGCCAGAAATAAAGCGAGGCCTGCGGATCGTTGAACGAATAGGTAAAATCGCGTATCCAGCACAGAGTATCGGGATAAACATTAATGACATTGTGTTTGATAAAGGATGAGCGGTCTTTTACATCAGTACGTGTTCCGTCAAGATTTGTAACCTTCCCTTCATATTTACCTGTATTATTTGCGTAATCGTATTTGTAAGTTGATTTTGCTGCCGATTGATAGTCAACCCAGAAATAGGAATAGTTCAGCTTCCTGATATCAATTTGTTTTTTCCCGTTGAATCTTTCTTCGGGTGGATAATACATCTCTTCAATTGTAGCTTTTGTGGTCTCTTCTCTCGGATCTATCTTTTCATCCCAGTTAATTACATTTGGTTCAATGACATTTCCATCTTTATCAGCCATAAAATACTGTCTGTCAGGAACGCTGGCGTTTCCAAGTTTTGTCCTCAGAATAGAGTCGCGAACGTAATATACAAACTGGCGATATTTATTATTTGTGATTTCGGTCTGATCCATCCAGAATGCGTCAACAGTAACAGACTTTGAGATACTGTTCATCGCAAATACTGCGTCCTGATCACTTGGTCCCATCATAAAATTCCCGGCAGGAATGAATGCCATTTCAAAGGGTTCCGGTTCAAAGAATTTTTTCCGCCCCTGAACGCCGGTCAACTCTCCATTATTTGAAGAGCCACAACCACTTAACAGTATAGTCAAAATCAGAGCAGATAGGGCTACCTTTTTCATAATACTTTAGAATTTTATATTGCAAGTAAGTTATTTTTTTTCAATAATCATAAAAATCGAATACTTTTATATTTCATCGGGCTTTTACCCAGGCTCAAGTCGAAGCAATAATTGATCATAAATTCGTGCGAACCTCCGCTTGCCTTTCCTATGTCAGAAATTGTAAAGTCATAAGAATAACCAAGTCTGATTCCATTAAAAAGTTCCAATCCTACAATTCCGATCAGGGCATCTCCGGCTCTGTATGAAACGCCTCCCCATACTTTTTTATTGTATCTGACCAATGAAGTTACAGTAAACTGAACTACCTTCCCGTCGCTGTATGCAAAGAGAGAGGGTAACAATTCAAGCGATGGATTTGGCAATTGAAATGTGTAACCGCCTGTCATATAATATTGTCTGGGAATATATGGCGTACCTTTACTGTACTTGATCTGGGGTTGATTTATATGAGTGGCTGAAAGTGCGGCGTAATATTTATCGGCTTTATAGTAGAGCCCTAAACCTGCATCAAAAGCCACATAGCTCTGTTTGTTTTCGGGAATCAACGGATCACCCGATGCCGGCGTAAAGGCATCACCTAAAGGTATTACCCAGGTCGGATCGAGTGTAGTATTAAGCATCCCTAGACTTAACCCGATGCCGAGTTTCCCCATTCCAAGATCCATAAGATAAGAGTAAGATGCCGAAAGATTTATGTCTTTATCAAAACCGATATTATCACTCTCAACCAGCAATCCTACACCGCTTTTGATACCGAAAAGAGAAAGAGGAGCACTGATGTTAAAAAGTGTTGTTGCGGGAGCGCCTTTGAATCCGACCCATTGCTGGCGATTCAGCACAGTTGCACAGATCATTCCTGAAGTACCTGCCACACCCGGATTAAAAGTCAGAGTATTGAACATATATTGACTCGACAGAGGATCTTGTTGCGATAAAACCGGCTGTAGTACCAGGACTAAAAAAAGAAATGCAATATTTAGCTTTTTCATCTCTTTATTTGCAGGTGCGATGCACATTTATTGAACAAGTAAAATAAATAAAAATCTAAGTCGAATACAAATTTCCCGGTATTTATTTAAAATTTCTAAATACCTGTTTAACGAGAAAAATAAGATTTTGTTTTACTTTAGCCTTTCCACTGCCTGAACCCATCTCTCAGGAACCTCATTGCGGTTGGCCTTAAGATAATCTTCATGCGAGCAGGCAACATAAATGTTCTGATCTTTTTCAGTCTGAAGTTCAATCCACCACCTGTCAGTCAGATTACTTTTCACAAATATGAGATCATCATCAAGATCTGTTACCCTGACATGATATTTAATGAATCTCCCTGAATTGCTGATATTCAGAACAGGAGTTTCATATTGCTTTTGTGAAAAGCCTTCAAGGAAAAACCAGAGAATCTGTGCAGCCAGGCCTGTTGTCTGGTTACGGATATCAAATTCAGGATTGACATCAAACAAACCAAATATTCTCAGTTTATCTGATATTCCGGCATATCTGGAAAGTAGGCAGATCTCTTCTCCGTAGAATCCATTCGGGGAAGGACTGATTGTCCCCGGTGCGTCCGATTGTCTTACGGAGGAGATATCAAATATTGCAGCATCAGAATCCCTGAACAGAGGTTCTGTAAGGTAGATGGCCTGTCTTACATCGCCTATCCTGATAAGTTCTGATCTTCGCTTCAGAAATCTGTTTATTATCTGTTGATCATTGAGATAGGTCTGGTAACCTATATTAATATAATGGGAAAAGGTACTTTTGTGATTATTGATTATTGCATTTAAATAATTAAAAGAATCAGGCTCTTTCCGTTCATTGCTGAAATCGATCCGTGAATCGACAGCCGTTAATGTATAGCTGGTCAAAAACTGCGACAGCGCCTTGTCAATAGCCGGGATGAGAGCACTGCTACCTCCGATGATTACCGGGAAAAGGTTTTCACTGATCAATAATGATAAAATATCCGTAAGCCCGGCAATGGTGTCGTTGAATGTAACGCCCTGCTTCATATTGCCGAGATCAATTATTTTAGATCTTCCCGGGATTTTTGCAAGTTTGTATAATTGCTCTCTGATCATGTCGGGTCCTTTCAATGAACCAACATTTGGTGAGTTTCTTCCATCAGGTACTCCAAACAATGCAATTTTGTACTTACCGATATCTTTAACCGGGGTACTGTCAGTATGAATAGTGATATTATGAGGGAAGCCGGCTTGTGCAGTCAGATGCTCAAAATCGGGACCCTCGATGCTTACAGGATTAAAATAATCATTCAGGTCTACCATGGTAAATTTTAAGAACTCTTTTTCGTTTTATCACTGTTTCCGATAATCTTAATGCAATCTTCTTTTGTAAGTTTTTCTGCATCTTTTCCCTTTGGGAGTCTGTAGTTCTGTTTATCCTTAACAAGGTAAGGTCCATACCGGCCATTCAGGAGCATAATATCGCCAAAGTCTTTCATTACCTTCTTTTTATCGTTCTCATTCTTTTCAAGGATTATCTCAACTGCTCTTTCAAAAGTCACGGTATAGGGGTCATCCTCTCCCTTTTTCAAAGAAAAGAATTTGCTTTTAAATCTTATATACGGACCAAATTTACCAATACCTACCACCATCTCTCCGCCATCATATTCACCTAATGAGCGTGGAAGTCGGAAAAGGTTCAGCGCTTCATCGAGAGTTATTGTTTCAAGCAACTGGTTTTTCGAAAGACTTGCATATCTTGGTTTTTCTTCGTTTCCTGAATCTCCTATCTGGGCAACCGGACCAAACCGTCCCATCCTTACTGTGACGGGTTCACCTGTTTCAGGATGATTTCCCAATACTCTTACCCCGGTTTTTCTTTCTTTCTTCTCAAGGGTATTTGTAATCGTCTTATGAAATGGTGAATAGAATTTTTCAATCATCCCGGTCCATTTAAGTTTACCGAGAGCTATCTCATCGAATTGTTCCTCGACTTCGGCAGTGAAATTATAATCAACGATTTCAGAAAAGTTTTCAATAAGAAAATCGTTTACAATCATTCCGATATCCTGTGGAAAGAGTTTTGATTTTTCTTTTCCGGTCACTTCTGTCTTGGTTGAATTTGCAAATTTACCATCCTGAAGAGTAATGATTTTTATCTGTCGTTTTTCTCCCGGTCGGTCTTCACGCGAAACATAACCTCGATTCTGAATTGTTGATATTGTCGGAGCGTAGGTCGATGGACGGCCAATACCTAATTCCTCAAGTTTTTTTACAAGGCTCGCTTCGGTATATCGCGATGGAGGTAAGGTATATTTTTGTGTTGCAGTTATATTGTTATAGATGAGAGGCATCCCTTTTGATACAGGAGGGATCACATATCTGTCTTCATCGGTGTTTTCCTGATCCGATGATTCTGTATAAACCCTGAGGAATCCATCAAACTTAATAACTTCCCCGTTAGCCTGGAATGTAACCGGAGAGTTATTCATATCAATTGAAATGGATGTCTTTTCTATGATGGCGTCGGCCATTTGAGAGGCTAATGTTCGCTTCCAGATCAATTCGTATAATTTTTTTTCATTCTGACTGCCCGCAGTCGTTGGATTGTCGAGATAAGCCGGACGAATGGCCTCATGTGCCTCCTGGGCACCCTTCGATTTCGTTTTAAACTGCCGGGTTTTTGAGTATTTTTCACCAAACCCGGAAATGATCATCTCACGCGATTTGACCAGCGCAAGGTTGGAAAGATTTGTTGAATCGGTTCTCATATATGTAATCTTTCCAGCTTCATAAAGTTTCTGTGCTACAGCCATTGTCTGGGCAACAGAAAATCCAAGTTTCCTGTAAGCTTCCTGCTGCAGAGTAGACGTGGTAAACGGAGGAGCGGGTGAACGGGTTCCAGGTTTAATGGTGATACTGGCAATTGAATATTTAGAAATATTGCACAGTTCAAGGAATTTAAGAGCCTCTTTTTCATCAGGGAACCGTTTGGATGCTTCTGCCCTGAGAGTGGCATTCTCATTATTAGCCGAATCGATATTGAAAATTGCGGTTATCCTGAATGCAGGTTCTGTCTCAAAAGAAATAATCTCCCTTTCCCTTTCGACGATGAGGCGTACAGCTACCGACTGAACTCTGCCTGCAGAAAGCGATGGTTGTACCTTTTTCCAGAGCACCGGAGATATTTCAAATCCCACAAGCCTGTCGAGAATACGTCGCGCCTGCTGGGAATTGACAAGATTCATATCAACTGTTCTGGGGTTCTCAATGGCATTTGAGATGGCCTCACTGGTTATTTCATGAAAAACAATTCGCTTTGTTGTCAGCAGATCGAGTTTCAATACACTGGCAAGATGCCATGCAATTGCCTCTCCTTCACGGTCCTCGTCAGAGGCGATCCAGATATTCTTCGATTCTGCAGCAGCTTTTCGCAACTCGCTGACAACTTTTGCCTTCTCCTTGGGAACCTCATAATCGGGTTCGAAATTATTTTTAATGTCTATGCCAAGGTTCTTTTTAGCCAGGTCTCTGATATGCCCGAAACTAGACACTACACGGAAATCTTTTCCCAGGAACTTTTCTATAGTTTTCGCTTTAGCAGGTGACTCAACAATTACAAGATTTTCGATCATTACAGCAGATATTTATTCTTTTTATCAGACGACAAAGTAAATCAATTAGGTACCAAACTTCAAAATAAACCGTTAAGATTCTTTATTATTTACTATTTTTGGACCAAACTTCTTAAGTAAATGAAAGGTAATACAAACAACAAAAAATACCTGATCTGGTTCTGGGCACTATTCATTTTTCCATTCCTTGTAGTTATAACATTATTCATCCTTATATCGAAGGAAAAACTTGGTCCCATGCCATCTTTCGGAGAGCTCGAAAACCCGGAATATTATTTAGCAGCTGAGGTTGTTTCAGAAGACGGAGTGCTTCTGGGGAAAATCAGTATTGAGAACCGGACATGGACAGCATACAAAAATTTGTCACCCTATCTTACCGATGCATTAATAGCCACAGAAGATATACGTTATACCAGACATTCAGGTGTAGATATCCGTGGTCTTGGACGGGCTGCAGTACGCACTGTACTTCTGGGTCAGAGCACAGGTGGCGGAAGTACAATAACCCAGCAGCTTGCGAAGCAACTTTATCCGAGAGACACTGCCAGAAATTCTTCACTTATGAGGAGGATTAAACTTGGTGTTTCAAAGTTCAAAGAGTGGCAGACTGCTATCAAGCTTGAAAGAAGCTATACCAAGGAAGAGATAATAACAATGTACCTCAATAAATTTGATTTCAGTTATAATGCAATAGGGATAAAGTCAGCAGCACGGGTATACTTCAATACAACACCCGACTCGCTTAACCTTCAGCAGGCCGCTGTCCTGGTCGGGATGCTCAAAGCGTCAACCAGATATAATCCGTTAAGGAATTATGATCTTATGCTTCAACGGCGAAATATTGTAATCTCCCAGATGGCAAAATATGGATACATAAAACCTTCTCTTGCAGATTCAGTAATGAAATTACCGATTGAGATCGATTTCAGGGTTGAGGATCATAATACAGGTCTGGCAACTTATCTTAGGCAGTACCTTACAAACTTAATGAAAAAGCCTGAACCTGACAGGAACAGGTATGTCCAGCAATCTTCGTATGATGATGCATTATGGGAATGGAATAATAATGCTCTATATGGATGGTGCAACAAAAACAGAAAACCGGATGGGACCAGTTATGACATTTTCAGAGATGGGTTGAAGATATATACAACGATAAATTCCCGTATGCAGAAATATGCGGAAGAATCACTTGCCGAACATCTCTCTAAAGAGGTACAGCCTGATTTCTATAAAAGGGCAAGAGGATTAAAAAATCCTCCTTATTCGAATGATCTGACCAAGAAAGAGATTGATGATTTAATAATGACATCGCTTAAACAAAGTGACAGATATTATTTAATGCGTGCAAGAGGTGTCTCTGAAGATTCAATCATGCTGGCGTTTAATACCCGTGTAAAAATGAGAGTCTTTTCATGGAAGGGAGACAGGGACACTATAATGACACCTCTCGATTCTATAAGATATTATAAATACTTTATCCGCTCGGCTTTCATGGTTGAGGATCCTCATAACGGCTATGTCAAAGCTTATGTGGGAGGCCCTGATTTCAGATATTTTAAGTATGATGCTGTAACCCAGCAGAGAAAGCAGGTCGGAAGTACAATAAAACCTTTTCTTTATACAGTTGCAATGCAAAACGGATATTCTCCCTGTTATGAGGTTATGGACATTCCACAATCTTTCGATATCCCCGGAGATTCTATGCCATGGAAACCCAAAAGTACCGGACCCGAAAAATTCCGTGGCAAAATGGTTACACTTGCATGGGGTCTTGCAGAATCTGAAAACTATATTTCAGCATGGTTAATGAAACAATTCAAACCTTCAGCAGTTGCCGAACTTATGCATAAGATGGGAGTCAGGAGTTTCATTGATCCGGTACCATCAATATTTTTAGGCACATCAGATATTAAGCTGGAAGAGATGGTTGGAGCTTACGGTACTTTTGCAAATAAAGGAGTTTATACAAGACCAATGTATGTAACGCGGATTGAAGATAAAAACGGGAATACAATTTCAAAATTTACACCTAAAGTTGAAGAGGTTTTAAGCGAAAATCAGGCCTATCTGATGATTAATCTTCTGCAGGGAGTTGTCAGGGCTGGGACAGGAAATAACATAAGAAAGGAACCTTATAATCTGATGAATCAGATCGGAGGGAAAACAGGAACAACGCAAAATCATTCAAACGGATGGTTCATGGGTGTTACACCTAACCTTGTGGGAGGTGTCTGGTGCGGCTGGGAAGACCAGGCGATCCACTTTGAAACTTTAGGGGAAGGGTCGGGTGCCCATATGGCGCTTCCTATAATGGCAATCTTTCTTAAAAAAGTATATGCCGATCCTCAGTTCGGAATAATGGAAGCTGATGAATTTGAGGTTCCGTCGAATTTCAACATGGATCTTGATTGTAATAAAGTAAATAAGGCTAGTTCACAAGGAAATTATTCGAGAAGGGTGAGATATTAATCTAAAGATACCGTCATAAGATTGACACCCCTCTGTCGCTGCGCGACATCTCCCCTGAAGGGGCGAAAAATGCCCTTATTTTAATGATGATCACTCTAAAATGGAAAATTTTCTCCCCCTGCTAAGGGGGAGTGCCCGAAGGGCAAGGGGGTCTTAATGATTTATGAAGAGTAGTGGATGCAAACTTAACTAAAGAGTGATCGGATCAGATTCTCAATCTTCCCTACCTGTATTACTTCTATATTCAAATCTTTTACCGATATATTTCTATGGTATTTAGAAATATATATTTTATTAAACCCCATTTTAGATGCTTCACGGATTCGTTGTTCAATACGTGAAACGGGCCTTATTTCTCCTGATAAACCGGTTTCACCCGAAAAGCAGATTTCCCTGCCTATCGGAATATCAAGGTTTGAAGAGAGAACGGAACTTATTATTGCCATATCTATTGCCGGGTCATTTACCTTAATGCCGCCGGCAATATTAAGGAAGACATCTTTTACGCCCAGTTTAAAACCTGCTCTCTTTTCGAGCACTGCAAGAAGCATATTTAGCCTTCTGATATCGAAGCCGGTGGAGCTTCTCTGCGGAGTTCCATATACAGCACTGCTGACGAGTGCCTGTGTCTCAATAAGAAATGGCCTCAGTCCGTCAACAGTGGCCGCAATTGAAATGCCACTAAGAGCTTCATCGTGCTGATTAATAAACATTTCAGAAGGGTTGTCGACTTCCCTGAGTCCTGTTTCAACCATTTCAAATATGCCTAATTCAGCCGTTGAACCGAACCGGTTTTTAACCGACCGGAGAATACGGTAAACATAGTTATTATCACCTTCAAAATAGAGAACTACATCAACGATATGTTCCAGAACTTTCGGTCCGGCAAGTGTGCCATCCTTGGTAATATGTCCAATCAGGACTATTGGAATTCCGGTTATCTTGGAATATTTAAGGAGCTGGGCGGCACATTCCCGAACCTGTGAGACGGAGCCCGCAGATGACTCAAGCAACGCATTGCTTATTGTTTGTATGGAGTCAATTATTATCAATCCGGGTTTTATATTCTCAGCATGTGTGAGTATGTTTTCAAGTTCAGTTTCGCAAAGTATATAACATTGGGGATTGGAGTTTTTCATCCTTCTGGCCCTGAGACTGATCTGTTCTTCGCTTTCTTCTCCTGAAACATAAAGGATATTTTTCCCTTTAAGTGCAAGAGCAAGCTGAAGCGCCAGGGTTGATTTGCCAACACCTGGTTCCCCACCCAGAAGAATCAGTGATCCGCCGACAATACCACCCCCGAGTATCCGGTCGAGCTCTGAGATTCCTGTCTTCTGTCGACCATGTTCATCAGCTTTAATACTGTCCAGGAGTTCAGGTTTTCTTTTTTCCTGATTCATAACGAACGAAACATCATGTGAAGAGGCAGGAGCGATTATCTCTTCATGGTAGGTGTTCCATTCTTTACACGAAGGACATCTTCCGATCCACTTTGGTGATTCTACACCGCAGTTCTGACAGACGAATACTGTTTTGGCTTTTGGCATAATCATCAGGGGTTGGAAGGTTGAACAAGGGAGGCATCAGGACTCTTCTTTTTCCTGAAAATAATGAAGAACGATATGGCTCCTATAATTGCAACAAAGATCAGCTGTGATTCATGAGTCAGCAAAGCATAAGCCAATCCGTCTTCAACAGGTATTCCATTAACAATAAGCAGTCCCCGTGAAACAATATAATGAAATGCACCTAGTCCGCTTTGAACAGGGGCAGACATTGCCAGTCCTCCAATCACCAGGATGAAAATGCTATTTCCGAAAGTCAGATGAGACGTACTAGGAAGGGAAAATACCACCACCCAGGTCATAAGGGCATAATTTATCCATATAAATACAGTATGGAAAATGAATTCCCATTTTCTTTTGAGATTTGTAATAGTTTTCAGTCCGTTAATTATTCCGCGGGTAAGGTCGAACATCTTTGAAAAAAAACGAATCTTGCGTAACCTTTTTTTGTATCTGATGATGAGAAACATTGTGACTATTCCCAGAGAAAAAAGAATTACCCAGAGAATCCATGTGTTTCCGAAGACTGAAAATACTTTCTGCTGTATCGGTAGGAGAATACTTTCTTTGAGAAACAGACCTATCTGTTCTCCGCTTGTAAATATCAGTATCACCATTATGGTAAGAAGGGAGAGAAAGTCTATTGTACGTTCGATTACTACAGTTCCGATCAACTGATCGACAGGTATTTTTTCCTTTTTCCCCAAAGCTACACAGCGGGTAATTTCTCCTATTCTTGGCAGCGCAAGATTTGCGAGGTACCCGGTCATTAATGCATAAAAGGCATTTCTTGTAGAAGGATTGAAACCTAGCGGGTTAACAAGCAAAACCCATCTTCTTGCCCGGCTTATGAATGCAAACAATCCGAAGAGAACCGATAGGAGGAGCCATGAATAATCAGCTTCTTTCAATTCTGCCCAGAGTTTTGAAAAGTCAATATTACGGAAAGCAAACCAAAGAAGAAGCAATCCGACAGCGAAGAAAGCTATAAATTTAAGAGTCTGCAGAATACCTTTTCTCAACTTCAGATCAGTTTATTGGTTTTAGTATCAGGGAAAATGATTACAGGTTTGAATGATTTTGCTTCCTGAAAATCGAGTAATGCGAATGACATAATTATAATAATATCACCTACAATAACCTTTCTGGCTGCAGCGCCATTAAGACAGATATCTCCCGATCCGCGGATCCCTTTTATTACGTATGTCTCAAGACGTTCTCCGTTGTTAAGATCTAATACATGGACTTTTTCGTTTTCTATCAGGTTTGCCGCATCAATAAGATCCTCATCAATTGTAATACTCCCAATATAATTGAGATTTGCTCCTGTAATTGTAACCTTGTGAATTTTTGATTTTATTACTTCTATTAACATGTTTTGATATCTTGTCGATCCTAATTACGGTGCAAAGGTAATTAACCTTTTGGTTCAGACCAATTCAATTTCAATATTATCTATCAGACGAATTTTCCC
>PMNJ01000071.1 GCA_003162595.1 Bacteroidales bacterium
ATATTCTTATGGGTGTTAAAGAGGTCGATAAACGAACTTTTATCCCCGGGAAAAAATATCTTTTTTTTGCCCATGTTGCAAAGAAACAGCCTCATAATCTGGAAATGTTCAGGGCGATGGCTGAAAAAAATATCAGCCTGATCGATTTTGAATATCTCACAACAGACAAAGGACAGAGAGTAGTGGCATTCGGACGTCATGCCGGCATAGTTGGAGCGTACAACGGGTTAAGAGCCAGGGGGTTAAAAACTAATAAGTTTAAGCTTAAACCGGCATATCAATGTCATGATCTTGATGAGATGTGGGCAGGACTCAGGCTTATTGAACTTAAACCAGGATTAAAAATACTTATTACGGGAGATGGCCGTGTATCTTGCGGAGCAATGGAAACACTTGGTGTTGCCAGTGTAGTACAGGTTGAACCGCATGAGTACCTTAACAGGGATTTTGATGTACCCGTTTTTTGTCAGCTTCGGCCAGAGCACTATGTCAGGCATCGAAATGGGCTGCAATTCAGTTTCAGTCATTTTACAAAATTTCCGCAGGAATATGAATCCGCATTTTTTCCTTATACCAAAGTAACTGATATTCTGATCACCGGACATTACTGGGATCCAAGGTCCCCCGTGTTCTTTACCCGCGAGGAAATGAAAAAGCCTGATTTCCGGATTTCAATAATAGCCGATATCAGTTGCGATATGGATGGTCCGATTCCTTCAACGCTTCGGGCTACAACCATATCTGATCCATTCTATGCTTATAATCCCTTCCTGGAAGTTGAAGAGCCCGCTTTCTCGAAACAGACTAATATCACTGTAATGTCAATTGATAATTTACCGGGGGAGCTTCCCCGTGATGCCTCTCTTGATTTTGGTAAGCAGTTAATGAGTAATGTATTACAAGATCTGTTGTCTGAAATTGACAGCCCTATGCTGGAAAGAGCAACAATCATCAGAGATGGGAGACTTACAGGCGGATACGGTTACCTAAATGAATATTTGAATGTCTAGAGATTTAAGATTGCCTTACTATCGGAACTGATGAAAATAATTTCACTTGGTCCTGCTTATCCTTACAGGGGTGGCCTGGCATCATTCAATGACCGTCTCGCTCAACAATTTTATGCTGAGGGGCATGATGTTGAAATATTCACATTCAGTTTACAGTATCCCAAATTTCTTTTTCCGGGGGAAACACAATATACTGATGGCACTCCACCAATTAATATCAAAATCACCCGTAACCTTAATTCAATTAATCCATTTAACTGGATTGCAACAGGCATTAGAATTAAGAAAGAAAAGCCCGACATTCTTCTGATAAGGTTCTGGCTGCCTTTCATGGGCCCATGCTTTGGAACTGTTGCAAGGATTGCCAAATCAAATAAGTATACTTCAGTAATCTGTATTTTTGACAATGTAATCCCGCACGAAAAACGTACTGGTGATAATGCTCTCACAAAATATTTTACTAATTCAATAGATGGAGCAATAGTAATGTCGCAGACAGTTCTGACTGATCTTAAAGGCTTCAGGGGAAAGATTCCCATAAAGCTTTCTCCTCATCCGCTATTCGATAATTATGGTTTACCGGTAGTCCGAAAAGAGGGATTGGCAAAACTAAACCTTGATACCGGGAATTCCTATCTGTTGTTTTTCGGATTTATAAGAGCTTATAAGGGACTTGATCTGTTGATTGAAGCATTTTCTGATAGTAGATTGAGGAACAGGAATTTAAAGCTAATTATTGCAGGTGAATTTTATGAAGATCCTGCTCCATACATGGATCTTATAAAAGGGCATAAACTTGAAAATGAAATTATCTTCTTCGATCATTTTATAAAAGATAATGAAGTTCCTCTTTTCTTTAGTATAGCCGATCTTGTGGTTCAGCCATATAAAACTGCCACCCAGAGCGGGGTGACACAGATTGCATTTTACTTTGAAAAACCAATGCTGGTAACAGATGTTGGCGGTTTGAGAGAAATTGTTCAGGATGGAAAGTGCGGTTATGTAATGAAGCCGGAACCTGAATTAATTGCAGATGCAATAATCGATTTCTTTGATAACGATCGCAGGGAGAAGTTTACAGAAGGGGTGAAGAAGGAAAAAGAAAAATTTTCCTGGGATAAGATGACTGCGGCGATAATTGAGGTGTATAAGGATTGCCCCAATTGCTCTTAGTTTTTTACCCCCCAACTGGGTACTTGAAAAGGGTGAGAATGTCGGACCTTTCAGATATTCACCTTATCCTTAATCAGATAACTATTTCTCTCCGATGAATTCCTGTTTATCAGTTCTCCCAGGAAACCTGTAAGGAAGAGGAATGTTCCGATTATCATTACTGTAAGAGCTATAAAAAAGAAAGGGCTGTTAGTAACCAAGGGAGCTTTTAGGTGATGAGCCACAAAAACCAGCTTTCTTATACCGAGATAACCATCCATTGTAAAGCCAATCAAAAACATCAGAGTACCAATAGAGCCAAAAAGATGCATCGGGCTTTTGCCGAAACGGCTTATGAACCTGATAGTTAAAAGATCGAGATATCCTTTTATGAATCTGTCAAGACCGTATTTTGTAACTCCGTATTTTCTTGCACGATGTTCAACAACCTTTTCACCAATCTTCCTGAACCCGGCTTCTTTTGCCAGTATGGGTATGTACCTGTGCATCTCACCGAATATCTCAATACTTTTTACGACTTCAAGCCGGTATGCTTTTAATCCGCAATTAAAGTCATGAAGTTTTATTCCTGAAGACCACCTTGCTGTTTTATTATAAAATTTACTTGTAATACGTTTCAGGAAGGGGTCATATCTTTTCTTTTTCCATCCCGATACAAGATCATAACCATCTTTCCTGATCATCTTTAATAGGTCAGGTATCTCATCAGGACTATCCTGCAAATCTGAATCCATTGTTATGACAACCTCTCCGGAAGCCTTACTGAAGCCTGTATGAAGGGCTGCTGCTTTGCCATAATTCCGTCTGAACCGAAGGCCCTTAACTGATTGATTTTTTTCTGCAATTGACTCAATTATATCCCATGATGAATCAGAGCTTCCATCATCGACGAAAATAATTTCAAATGAGATTATTCGTGCAGAACAAACCCTTACAATCCAATCAGTTAATTCCTGAATTGATTCTTCTTCATTATAAACAGGGATAACAAGCGACAGATCCATCATCAACTTAGTTTACCGGTGCGTCTATCAGAGGATTACTTTCTTTCTTGATGAAGATACTTACAAGAAGAGTATAAATCACTCCAAAAAACATGGAACCAAAAATAGAGAAGATAGACATTATCGCAGGTTTCATAATTTTTTCGCTGAATGCCTTACCTGTATCAATGGTGGCCTGAGGTAACCCTTTTTTTTCCATTGCTTCTTCAGACAGAGCCAATGATTTTTTTGCTAATCCAGGATCTATCACTTTCCAAAGTATGTAGGTAAAAATAGCCATTATTATTGCATAGTATACAAAAATAACCACACCGGCGCCAACTGACTGACCATAGTTTATCTGACCATGCATGAAGTTATCACGGTAGGATTTCAGAAGAAAGTAGAGAAGGACTAACTGGATTGGAATGTTAATATATCCAACTGTTTTGTTGAGTGAGAGGTCAAGAAAGAACAATACGAGAGAAAACACGATGCCTACCAGAGCTAAAATCAGGCCATTTGTTAAGTTAGCTTTCCAAACATTAACTTTTTCTTCCATGATGTAGATTATTTAATTCTTAAATCATATTAATTGATAAACAAATATAATGTAAAAATATCTGACTAACGGGTATCTAAAAAGTGATTTATTGATTTTCTTCGGTCACCAAGGCTCCACCGGCTGGCGGAATGGGGTAAAGAAATTGATTTTCAGGCGTTTTAGGAAAATTTTAAATCATTACTGATACTCTGAATAAAAATTCAAATGGATGCATTTGTCAAATTGGAATAAATATTTTGCAGGCTTCCCGATTTATAGTACTTTTGAACGGGGTAAGTCTTATACGACCAGCTCCTGCTGAACTCCCCCAGGATCGGAAGGTAGCAAGGGTAGGCAGTTGTAGCGGTGCGATATAAGGGGCTTGCCCCTTTTTTTTAAAATTAAAGTTCGGAGTGCCTAAAATACTTGGAGTTAAAAAACTCCAGGCACTTTAGGCACTTTTCTCTATATTTGACAAAATTTTCGTCATTCATGTTAATTCGAATATATAACGAAAACCCAAATCCAAAGCACATAAGGCAAATAGTTGATCTGCTTGAAGATGGCGGCATTATAATTTACCCTACCGATACCGTTTATGCAATGGGCTGCGATATTCTGGCAACAAAATCAATCGAGAAAATAGCGCGTTTTAAGGGGTTAAACCCGAAAAACCCCGAACTCTCACTTATATTCCACGATATGAGCCAGCTTTCAGAATATACGATAATAAGGGATAATGCAATATTCAAGCTGCTGAAAAAGAATCTGCCCGGGCCGTTTACTTTCATAGTTCAGGCGAATAATCAGATTCCAAAACTGTTTAAGAATAAGAAAAAGACCGTGGGTATCAGAATCCCCGATAATAATATTGTACTTGAGCTGGTAAGGGAACTGGGCCGTCCGATTATCACTACATCAATACATGACCCGGATGAAGTAATTGAGTATACCACTGACCCTGAACTTATTTA
>PMNJ01000332.1:0-6617 GCA_003162595.1 Bacteroidales bacterium
CCAAAGTAAACTTCAGAATAAATGAACAGGGAAAGGGTAAAATCGTGATCCCATTTGAAAGTCCGGAAGAAATGGAACGCATTTTAGGAGTATTTGACCGGCTGAACTCCTGAAAATAGTTATCTTTATCGCGATGTTATACTGGTTTTAGAATTCAGAGACCGGTGATTTTTATTTTGAAGACCTATCATAAAATACTGATTGTACTTATTCTGCAATTGTTTTGTCTAGAGCAGAACATGATTGCGCAGGATACTCTCGTTGTTGCCAAACCGGTTAAACATAAGTTTTCACCTGAGACACTTAAGGCAACAATGATGGCTGTTTCATTCCCCGGACTTGGTCAGATATATAACAGGAAAATATGGAAGATACCGGTAGTATATGCCGGTTTCGGCGCACTTATTTATAGCGCCGGCTTCAATGGAAAGAATTACACGCTGTATATGAAGGCATATCAGGATTTCACTGATAATATATTAGCGACAAATAGTTATCTCAAGGTGATAGCCCCGTCTGTCGATCGGAGCACCTATGATCCTCTCTTTAATCCGAAAGGCTACGATGCTTCAATTTATTCTTATTATAAAGATGCGATGCTTCAAATGGTAGATTATTACAAGAGATACCGGGATCTTTCGTATATTGGCATCGCAGGATGGTATCTTGTTTCTATACTTGATGCAAATGTTGATGCCAGCCTATTTAACTATGATATAAGTAATAATCTTAATCTTACATTCGTCCCTGTGCAAATGAATTTACCTGGCGGATTCCTGGGCGCTGGACTATGTTTGGATTTGAAAGTGAACTTTTAAATTAATTATTTAACTATGAGATTTAAAGCCATACTGATAATGCTCTTCCTGGCAGTTTTGAGGGTGAATGCAGCATCTGATGTTGACACAATAATTATTAAATCGGACGATAGCAGTGAACGAATTGCCCGTGATCTTGACAGCTTGGTAACCACATGGTATGTTAAAATTGCTATCAAGAATAATCTTGCTGAACACGAGGGAGATACGGTTGGATTTCAATGCCCTGATTCAGTGTATGTAAGTAGACTGAGGAAGATTAATTCAATAATACAACTTCCTTTCAATAATATTATCAGGAATCATATTGAGGTTTACACCGTCAGACAAAGAGAAAAATTCTGCGCAGTACTCGGTTTGAAAGATTATTATTTTCCGATGATTGAAGATGTGTTCGATTCTTACGGTCTTCCTGCAGAATTTAAATATCTGGCAGTAATTGAATCAGCTTTAAATCCAAATGCGGTAAACAGACGCTCCGGGGCGGCAGGAATGTGGCAGTTCATGTATAGTACCGGCCGCATGTACGGACTTACAATTAACTCCATAGTTGATGAACGTAAAGATCCCGTTAAAGCGACCCATGCAGCCGCAAGATATATAAAAGATCTTTATGAGATATATAAAGACTGGGTACTGGTCATTGCTGCATATGACTGCGGACCCGGAAATGTGAATAAAGCAATAAAAAGATCCGGTAATAAAAAAGACTACTGGGATTTGTATTACAGACTTCCCAGGGAAACGCGCGGATATATTCCTCAATATATCGCTGCAGTTTATGCAGTTAATTATTATGCAGAACATAACCTGCAACCATTACCACTGAATATTCCGGTCGCTACTGACACAATTATGGTAAACAAAGATATTCATCTCGCACAGATATCAGCGGTAATGAATATCCCGTTAGGAGAGCTTCAGGCGCTCAATCCTCAATATAAAACAGGATTAGTTCCTGGCTCTTCAAAACCTCAGACTCTGACTCTGCCAATGAACCATCTTGGTGATTTCATTGATTTGAACGACACTATAAGACGGTATAAATCAGATGTTTATTTAAGCAAGGCAACCCGTATTGCTGATCCAACCCGCTCTAATTATATAACAACAGATATTAAAGGCAAAACCAAATTAATTTATACCGTTAAGGACGGAGATAATATTGGTTTCATATCAGAATGGTACAAAGTGGGGCTATCAGACCTCAGAAACTGGAATAATCTTTATCGAAACAATATAAGAGTTGGTCAGAAACTTGTAGTTTATGTAGATCCTGCAAAATCTGAGTTTTATTCGAAGATCAATACTATGGAGTTTGCTGATAAACAGTCATTAAACGGAAAAGCAGCAATAATCACTTCCCAGCCTTTGGCAACAACCTTGGGGCCAGGGGAAATTGATGGTGAGTATATAACATATACAGTTCGCAGAGGTGATTCCATCTGGGATATTGTTAAGATGTTTGATAATGTGACTACAACACAGGTACTGGCATTAAATAATATATCTGATCCTGGCAAAATAAAGGTTGGGCAGAAGCTGAAGATCAAGAAAAAGAGCTGATTCTTTCTTAAAATATGCGACCTTTAAGATCATTCCTGTTATTACTGATCTTCCTGGCCTGTTTTACCGGTCTTCATTATATAATTCCTACAAATCAACTATTCCCTTCAATTGATGAATTTGTTTCATCTCGTCTTATAAGCAATCTATTACCAGGAAGTAATAATAAGGACAGTATACTAAATAAACCGGCGGATACTATTAAGATTAGTTTCCCGGACACCATTGCGGCATCCATTTCATCTTCTGCCATTCCCGAAAATAAGTCAGACAATCCACTGCAGAGATTTCTTGATTCTCTAAAATATTCCAGAGGACAGATAAGGATTCTGTATTATGGAGATTCACAGATAGAAGGCGACCGTGTTACTTCCTATCTGAGGCATGCCTTAAGAAAAGGACGGGGAGGTACCGGCCCCGGATTGTTTTTGCCTTTGATGCCGGTGATGTACACAAAATCATTATGGATACGATCGTCCTCAAACTGGAAGAGATACAATTATCTGTCTTATAAAGCAGGCGAAATATCGCACAGGAACCTCGGCCCATTCATGGCAATATGCCGGTATTTACCTGAAGGAGAAACAAGATCGGCTCCGGAAAAAGCATTCATAAGGATAAGACCATCGAATGTTTCAGACAGCTCATCTTCTGAATATGATATTCTGCGGATATTTTATGGTAAAACAGAAGGTGCTGTAAATGTTGTAGTTAAAGCAGGTGATAATGAATTATTTACCGACACATTAAAAAGGGGTCCGGATTTTAACGAGATCAGATGTCCCTTAAACAGGGAAAGAGATATCGAAATAGAATTTGAAGGGAAGGTAAGCCCCGATATCTATGGTATAAGTATAGAAAGTGAAACAGGAGTTGTTGTCGACAACATATCCCAGCGGGGAAGTGCCGGACTTGAATTTACCATGGTGGACAGAGACAACCTCAGAGAGGCGTATAAAAAACTATCGCCTGATCTGCTTATTCTGCATTATGGTCTGAACATTGTAAAAAATGTTAGAGACGATTATTCTTATTATCAGAAAGGATTGGTCAGGCAAATTGCACTGATCAGGAAGATTTCTCCCCTGACTCCGATATTAATTATTGGCGTTACAGATATGGCAGCAAATGATGGCGATAGTATTAAATCGTACAAAAATATTCCAGCTATAATTGATGCTCAAAAACGAGCCGCACTCAAAGCTGACGTATCTTTCTGGAATTCTTACGGAGCGATGGGAGGGAAATCCTCAATTATCAGGTGGGCAGAAAAGAAACCACCTTTGGCCCAGAAAGACTTCATTCACTTTACCTATAGCGGAGCAGATACTCTTTCAGACCTGCTTGCATCTTCCTTGTTCATTATCCATGAGATTGATACCGCCCGGGGTGCTACAAGTGATTTATTGAAGGCAATAGTTCCAATTGCTCCTATGGTTGTAATTGATGAGTCCAAAACAGGCGCAGGGGAAGAAAGTCTTATTAAATCTCTTGCATTTTCATTATTAAATTTTGATCCCGATAAACCATTTGTCTTTACCTCAGCAGCTTTCTGGATGTTCTTTCTGTTTGTACTGGCCGGATACAGTCTAATATATAAGAAATTGCATATCAGGAATGTATACTTATTTCTAGTGAGCCTCTTCTTTTATTATAAAGCGGGTGGTCTGTTCTTGTTCATCCTGATATTTGTAACGGTAGTTGACTATAGCTGCGGTTTTTTGATCTTTAAATCGAAAAGAAATGCAGGAAAAAAATTCTTTGTACTCTTGAGCATTATCTCGAACCTTGGACTACTTGGATATTTTAAATATTCAGGTTTCATTATAAACACAATAAATGAGGTATTTGGTACACAGTTCAGAGTTTACGACCTGCTTTCAACTTTTTCAAATTCATTTCTAGGAACACATTTCGATATAAGCTATATAATACTGCCTGTTGGTATTTCTTTCTTTACTTTTCAGTCGCTCAGTTATACAATTGATGTTTACAGGAAAAAAATGGAGCCGGTCAGGAACATTATTGATTTCGGTTTTTATGTTTCATTTTTTCCTCACCTTGTTGCCGGTCCGATTGTCAGAGCATCTGTTTTTATTCCACAGATATATCAGAAGTTCAGGCTTTCAAAGCAGGAATTCAGCCATGCTCTTTTTATGATTTCAAAGGGGTTAATTAAAAAAATAGTAATCTCCAATTTCATAGCGCTTAATCTTGTTGACCGTGTATTTGATGCCCCTTCAATCTATTCAGGATTTGAGAATCTGCTGGCAATTTACGGATACGGTTTGCAGATATACTGTGATTTTTCGGGCTACACCGATATTGCCATTGGTGTTGCATTAATTCTTGGATTCAGGTTGCCTGTAAACTTTAACTCACCCTACAAGGCCAAGAGCATAACAGATTTCTGGAAAAGGTGGCACATTTCTCTTTCGCAATGGCTTCGCGACTATCTCTATATCTCATTAGGAGGTAACAGGAAGGGAAAGATTCGCACTTACATCAATTTGATGATAACTATGCTGCTAGGAGGCTTATGGCATGGCGCTTCGTTAAAGTTTGTTATCTGGGGAGGGCTTCATGGTATTGGGTTGGTATTTAATAAGATATGGAATTCAATCTTTAAAGGTCATTTAAAATCAACATTTTTTGGACGATTACTTGCTGTCTTTATAACTTTTCAGTTCGTGAGTTTTTGCTGGATATTCTTCAGAGCCCCGGATTTGGAGAACGTGAAGATTATGTTAAAACAGATATTTGAGAATTTTTCTCCGGGATCATATATGACTGTTCTTCCTGCATATAGCAACGCGTTATTATTGATGTTGGTGGCCTACGTAATTCATTTTCTGCCTGAAAAGACCAAAGAGTCGTACAGGGGACTTTTCATAAAAATTCCTCTTGTTGCTCAGTTTGCTGTTATCATGGTGATAGCAATCCTTCTGTATCAGATGAGGACGACAGAAGTGATGCCGTTTATTTATTTCAGGTTTTAAAAAACCAGTTACTTGTTGCTAGTTACTTGTTTTTTTCCTCTGTGTATCTCGGTGTCTTCTCTGTGAAACTCTCCCGCCTAAGCGGGACAAGTTGTGTCAGTTCTATATATTTATTAGTTACACAGAGGGGCACTGAGGGTTCACAGAGAACCACAGAGAAAATTGTAAATATTAAAGGTATGTATTCCGGTTTATTTCACCTTTCACAAATGGAGCAATAGCCCGGTTGTAAATGCCTTGGACATACGCAATTGCCATGCCGTAATTTGTAACCGGCACACCTGCTTTAATTGCAGACTGAAGCCTGTTGTGAAGTTGTTTTCTTGTTATCATGCAGCCTCCGCACTGTATTACAAGAGAGTAGTCAGTTATAGGTCTGGATAAAGAATCAAGGCCGGCTACAACATCGTACTCAATCTTTTTACCTGTAAAGCTGGTTATCCAGCGGGGAATTTTAGTTCTTCCTATATCATCACAGGAGACATGATGTGTACATGATTCAAGAAGAAGTACCCTGTCTCCGTCTTTTAAATCAGATATTTTCGGAGTTCCTTTGAGATAATAATCAAAATCACCTTTAAACCGGGCGAGCATGATACTGAAACTGGTCAAAGGGATATCATGAGGAATGGATGCATCAGCTTTAACAAATACTTGTGAATCAGTTATTGCCAGTACCGGTTTTATTCCGGTCTTCTTCAGAAAAGCATCAACTTCCCTTTCTTTCAGGATAATAGCAACTGCTTCATTATCAAGAATATCCCTTATGGCCTGCATCTGAGGCAGGATAAGACGACCGGCAGGGGCTTCAATATCGATGGGCGTAATGAGAATTACAATGTCACCGTATNNTGATAAGGTCACCCAACAATGTAGGAGTATTATATGAGTGTTCAGGTATTGTGTTCCGGATCAGGTTTATTAGCTCCTCAAAATTCCGTTTATCGGTGGACGAAAATTCAAATAGCGAAGTGCCTGTTAATTTTAGTACCTTATGTTGAAATTCAGCGGTTGGCTCCTGAATGTCAGATTTACTGTGTATTACAATATACGGAAGGTCATGATCATTAAATTTCCTTATAAGTTCATCTTCATATTTCCCCCATGAATTATCTGTTACAACAAGAAGGGCCAGATCGATAATTTCCAATGTACTTACAGTTCGGTTCACTCTTTTCTGTCCGAGGTCACCGTAGTCATCTATACCTGCCGTATCAACAAAGATCACGGGACC
>PMNJ01000332.1:6783-6911 GCA_003162595.1 Bacteroidales bacterium
AATTTCAGGATGGCATTTGCTTCAAAGATGTTGATCTTTTTATCCTTCATCAGCCTGGCAAGTTCAGCTGCTTTGTGATATCCTATATGCGGGCTCAAAGCTGTTGTGACTGACGGACTATTGATTAC
>PMNJ01000049.1 GCA_003162595.1 Bacteroidales bacterium
CAAAAGCAAATGTGCCAAATGAGAGGTCGCGTTATCTAAAGGAGTGCAATGCCACTGGCTTTTCCAGTGCTTTTAAGAGCCTGCAAGTCTTGCATTGATTTGGTAGATAAGTTCTCCAATTTCAGACAAATCATCAATTACATAATCTGCCCCGGCTTCAAAAAATGCTTCCCTCACTAATAGTTTACGTCTCTCTAGTTCTTTTGTGTCCAGCATACTGATCTCTTTTTGTGTCATTCCCATTTCATTACTCGATAAAACTACACCAACACTCCACATACCGGCGTTTATGCCCTCCTCAATATCTGCAATTGTATCACCTATCTTTACGATTGCCTGCATTGGATATATACCTAAATTCTCTGCATTTCTGAAAGCCATCCATGGTGCGGGCCTGCCTGCAGGCACATCTGTTGCGCATACAACCGAATCTGGAATATAACCCTGCCCGACAGCAAATGATGTCAGAATTTGCATCATTTCTTTATTATATCCGGTCGTAGAACCGATTTTCATATCCAATGAGCGGATTACTTCCAGTGCCCCCGGCAATTCAGGGATAATTGTCGAATGATCTTCAATTACTGATAGCTGGAGAGGAATAAAATTGGTGAACAATTCTTCAATGTCCTTTTCAGTACATTCACTGCCATAAAGCATACTCCATTCAGAAGCTATACGGGGATATTTTGTTATCTCCCTGATATGGTCCCGCTTATGCATCCCCATGGGTCCACGTGCTTCTTTCTGTGTGATTTCAACACCTTTTTGCCTGAAAACTTCAACAAATACTCCTGTTGGTGCAAAACAACCGAAATCAACGGTTGTTCCTGCCCAATCAAAAATGACTGCTTTCAGCTTGCCTGAGTAAGGTCCTTTATTAATTTTGTTCATGATTTTTGGTTATTTTACACGTAAGTCTATTTTCAATTCACGTAAAACGTCTGCAATGGCATCGACCAGCATTTGAATATCATCCGGAAACAATTGTCCGATGTTTCCAATTCTGAAACAATCCACTTTGCTTAATTTGCCAGGATAAATTACAAATCCTTTTTCATTGAGTTTTGAATAAAACATTTCAAATGAGAAATTGGGATGGGTTGGATAAATGAATGAAGTGATTATATAGCTTCTGATTTCATCGGGAAGATATATTTCAAATCCTGCTTTCTTCATTTCATTCACCAGTAATTTATTATTCTCTCTGTACCTAATGGCTCTTGCATCAACACCACCTTCCTTATCAAGAAGATTCAGCGCTGTATGAAATGCCAGCAGGGCTTGTACCGGTGGAGTGAAGCGAAACTGACCGTTTGAATTTAATCCGGTCCACTGATCGAACAGGTCGAGACTTAATGATCGGGACTGCCCTTTACATTTTTCAAGTTCAGATCGTTTAGCAAGTACATAGCTGAACCCTGGAATCCCTTCAATACATTTGTTAGATGAAGAAATTAAGTAACTGATATTTAATTTTTTCATATCAATATCATAAGCGCCAAATGTACTCATGGCATCTACAATAAGAGCTTTGTTGTATAAAGCAGTAATTTCTCCTAAAACTGAAATTGGATTAAGCAGACCGGTAGTAGTCTCACCATGTATTATAGCCACATGAGTTATCTCTGAGTTAACCTTTAGTGCAGTTTCTATCTCCTGTATGTCAGGTAATTGATTCTCTTCATAAATAAGTTCGATTACAGGTATTGAATGAATATGTGCTATCTGGCTTATCCGGCGGCCGTAAGCTCCATTTATAATATTGAGGAGCGTGCCACCCTCTGGTAAAGCTGATGAAATTGCAGATTCAATGCCAAAAGTGCCACTTCCTTGGATTATTACTGCTTCATATTCAGGTGGTTCAACATGTGCCAGGTCTAATAGTTTTTGCCTTATCTGCTGCACAAGTGAAATGAAAGTTGAATCGCGTGAACCCAAATCAATAAGCGCTGCTTCTTTAACCTTCATTGCTGTTGTCAGGGGACCTGGTGTAAAAAGCAACTTGTCGCGAGTTTTTTGCATTTCTGGTAAGGTCATAGTTTATTTGTTTTTATACGGTTTTTATATTCACTTAATCGTTAATTAATATTAATTGTTGCTTTGAATTTTCTTTAAATTTCAGGTTAAAATACAACAATGATAAAAGTACAAGAAGACAACCAAATAGGGAAAGACCAAATGAAGTTGCCTTAAGAAAATTGAACCAGCTCATTTCTTTACTGTTAAAATTCTTGAAGATCAATGCTCCGACGCTTCCAAGATAGCCGAACGAATCTGCTATGTAAATGAAAAATCCCGCATTGGCAGCAGAGCCAAATGCAGCAATTAGTCTGTCAAACATGATACAATTATAAGGCAGATAGCCAAGATATATTCCTAAACCGAGCAGGATCATCCAGACCGTTGGATTTATGATGCCTAATTTCAGAGCGAGCGTGCTGAGCCCGATAAGTGAAAAACCCGAGAGAATGATATAATTATTCATCCGGAATGCTTTCTTGTTATCTTTTATAAGCATTAGCGAACTCATTACAATAAATACTATCATAGCGATTGGTAATTCTGACCAGGTGAAGATCATAGAGTTACTGACGTGAATTGATTTCCAAATGTCTGCTGCGAAATTATCACGTAAATCACGGTAAATGCTCAACAATATATAAGCTAAAGTAAGAAGCGCTAATCCAGTCGCAAACTCCATGAATATTTTTTTCCTCTGATTTTTATCCATCGGTACACGCTTCGTCCGGAGAAGCTCATCTTCAGCTGTTGGTTCAGGTGTTTTATCGAGTAACCAGACAAGGACGACCAGCGGTATAAAAAATACCATTCCTGTTACCCATGGCATTTGAAAATCGGTGAGATGAAAAGTATTCATCATGATTTTGCCAATACTCTTAACGAATCCGGATGACACTATAAAGCTTATACTCAGTATTGTACCGAGAATCTCTGTTGTCCGCCTTCCTTCCAGATATGCAAAAACAAGTCCCCAGATCATTCCAAGTGGAAGACCATTAAGGAATAATAAGATAATATTATACGGTGCAGGAATAACACTGAAAAGAACCAGAGAACCCTCTGCAATACCTGTAAGAATAATGATTGATAGAGCTCTGGAAGCACGTGGCATCTCAGAAATTACTTTTATTCCGATAAACTTGGAAAGTGCATATCCTATTACCTGTGAAATAATTAATAATGTTTTGTAATCTATTCCCAAAACTGTAAGTCCATGAAATTCAGCCACAGTAAATGGTTTTCTGATTCCATACATGCAGGCATAAGTCATAAATGCTACAAACCCGATAAAGAGAGTTGAAAAAACCTTTTTTCGACTATTAAGCCAGAGAGTAAACGGGTGAATTTTATTCATATTATTTAGGTCGTTTTTCAAGCCTCCATACATCCTGCTCCTTGCTCTGACGGATCATATCCTGCGGATCATCAATAGCAGGGCTTTTCTTAAGTTGCTTCCAGTCAAATTTTTCATCTAACGGGTTAAGAGCTTTTTGCGGATCAAATATTCTTGTATCAACAGGAAGAGCAGAATATGAAGAAAAATCTGGTTTACTAGTAAACATATCACTGAAATCATTAGCTCCTGCATCGTATTGATTCAGGTATGGAATTCCTAAAATATTCCAGAAAGTTTTAAATATGCTTCCGAAACTTGTGTGAACATGGCTTACATAATCTTTTTTGATATAAGGTGATATACACATTAAAATACTTCTGTGTGCATCTATGTGGTCAACGCCCCCCTGGGCATCATCCTCGGTGATAACGATTAACATGTTTTTCCAATAAGATGTGTGTGACAGAAATTCGACCGTACGTCCTACAGCCAGATCATTATCAGCTTCATAACTTTCACGGTATGGGTATCCTGCTGCAGGCCTTTCACTTGCACCATGATCATTGGGTATTATTACAGTAAGCATCTGAGGCATTGTGTCTTTTCCGCATAGCCATTTTTCCTGAAATTCTTTTTTGAACATATCCACCCTGAATTGATCGGGTATTGCCATATTGTAAGTAGGGTATGTATAAGATGTCCGGCTCCAGAGTGGGGCCGGCATCGGAAAGTTTGCCAGGTGTTTTATTCCTCCGTATTTATATGTGTCCTGGTAATCAGCTGGTTCAAACATTACACCGAATCCAAAATTGTAATAATTAATATTATGCCTGAACATATGATCCCACATCGAGCCTGCCTCATTGTAGTCTTCCGGATATATCGCACCGGCTGCTCCGTTCATTCCAAGATTTCCCGGGGCATTTGATGTGTCT
>PMNJ01000258.1 GCA_003162595.1 Bacteroidales bacterium
GTTGTCAGAGCCTCAAGTGCCATCGGTCCCCTAGCATGCAATTTTTGTGTTGAAATACCGATTTCAGCTCCAAGTCCAAATTCCGACCCGTCAGTAAATGCAGTTGAGGCATTTGAATAAATTGATGCAGCATCTACCATGTTATAAAACAACTGAATATTGCTTTTGTTCTCCGAAATGATGGCCTCACTATGTTTTGATCCATAATCAGATATATGCTGTATTGCACCTACAAATGAATTAACAGTTTTTATCGCCATCTTATATGATAGAAACTCAGTACCAAATGACTCATTAGTGGCTTTTTGAAGAAGTTCTGAGGGATACTTGCCTCTCAAAGCCTCATAAGCTTTTTCATCTGCATAGATAACAACTCCGGAATCAGGGCAGAGACCTACCAGGTATGCAAGATCATCCAGCCTCTTTTCGTGAATTATCAGGCAGTCCAGAGCATTACAAACGCTCACTCTGCGTGTCTTCGCATTGTTAATAATCGGACGGCCCTTTTCTTTGTCGCCGGACTCATCAAAATATGTGTGACAAATCCCTGCTCCTGTTTCTATTACTGGAATAGAAGCATTTTCCCTCACATAATCAATGAGCCCCCTGCTACCACGTGGAATTATAAGGTCGACATATTCCCTGGCGTTCAATAGTTGTGTTGTTTCATCTCGTCCTGCAGGTAAGAGTGTCAGTATATCCTGGTCAATTCCATTTTTTTGAAGTACTTCCCTAATCAGTTTAACGATAGCAGTATTTGAGCAAATAGCGTCACTTCCACCTTTAAGAATGCAGGAATTTCCCGATTTGAAGCAAAGAGAAAAGACATCAAATGTGACATTTGGCCTTGCCTCATAAATAACGCCGACAATACCAAACGGTACTGAGATCTTTGAAATTATCAGTCCGTTTGCTCTTGTATTTTTCATCAGAATATGACCCAGGGGACTCGGGAGGTCAACTACGTTACGGATATCAGAAGCTATACTATTAATTCTGTCTTCAGTTAGAATCAATCTGTCATATCGGGGATCTGATTCTGCCATCAAAATCAGATCCTTTTGATTCTCAGATATAATATATTTTGAAGTTTCAACAGCCTTTTCGGCAATTAACAATAGAATCTTATCAATAGAATCTCTTTCCAGAACATTTAATTTCCGGCTGGCTTTTTTTGCCTTTATAAACAGATGTGTACAATCCATTAGATAATCGACTAACAGAAAATTAATGTTTATTCCTGGAAAGATGACTTGCTCTTCTCATTAATAACCAGATAATCATAGTGAATAAAAGGTTTACTAAGCTTTTCACCAATATTCTGCTCAGCTTTTTTTGAATCGTATTGCGATTTGCCTAACCCGACATTATTTCCCTCTTCATCAACAATCCTGACAATATCGCCGCTTCTGAAAAATCCGTCAATCCTGGTTATCCCGATCATAAGCAGGCTGGTTGCCTTTTCGTCAAGCAAAGCATCCTTCGCCCCATTATTTATGACTACAGCCCCTTTTGCAAAAGTATCGGAATGGGAAAGCCATTTTTTCACACCGGTTTCCCGCTTACTGTTCGCTATGAAGTGAGTATACGGGACCTCTTTCCTTCTGATAATATCAGTTACTATAGAATCACGCGTTCCGTTTGCAATAAAAACATCAATACCCTGAGCTGCAATCTTACGGGCGATAGAACATTTAGTAAACATTCCGCCCCTTCCAAATCCCGATTTTACTGAAGAGATATACTTATCCAGGTCTCCGGATTCTTCATCTATCCTGGCTATAAGTTCAGTTCCTTTCTTCCCCGGAACACCATTATAAACACCATCGACATTCGTCAGAATGATAAGTGATTTACAGTCCATCATTGATGAAATAAGCCCTGACAATTCATCATTATCGGTGAACATAAGCTCATTAATAGAAATTGTATCATTCTCATTCACAATCGGCAACACATGGTTCTCGATCATGGCTGAAATACAGTTCTTCATATTCAGATAATGTCTGCGGTCTCTGAAGCTCTCTTTAGTCGCCAGAAGCTGTCCAGCCTGAATCCCATATTTACCGAAGAGAAACTGATAGCTTGACATCAGTTTAACCTGCCCTATTGCAGCCCATATCTGTTTGGCAGCCACGATATTTGTCTTTTTTGAAGGGGATACCTCACTACGTCCTGCTGCCACTGCTCCCGATGAGATTAAAACAACTTCGATTCCCTGTTTATATAAAATAGCAACATCCTCAACAATACGCAAAATTCTTCCGTCATTGGGTGAACCATCTGGTTGAGTGATAACATTACTACCAATCTTGATGGCAATCCTGGCAAAATCCGGTTTACTGTTTTTCAATTTATAACTATTAATACCCGTAAAAATATAATTTGTCGCAAAATTAAAAGAAAATGTGAAAATATTATAGCGATATTGAATTTTTCAGAATATTCATCTAATTCAATACTATCAACTATTAAGAAATTTAATAGCTGGTATATGTACAAAATAAAATCGTTTTACAAGTTATGGCAGAAAGTTAAACAGGAATCAAATATATGACATTTATCATGTATTGAATTGTGCAATATAATATTTAAAAGAATTGAATTGATTTGAGATTCAATAAAATTGCATATCAATCCATTGAGTTTCAAGCTATCTAGGAATTAAATATTACTGATTCACCTTGCTCATATTAATTATTCAACATGAATCTCTCCCTGAAGTTTAGAGTCCTCAGATGATGATCCGATAAAAAATTTTACTGTACCTTTTTCCAGAACAAATGAATGTTTATCAATATCCCAGTATGTCAGATCGGAGGCTTTAAGAGGAATGGAAACCTTAACAGTTTCTCCCTTACTTATAAATACACGCTTAAACCCTTTTAAAGCAATACGCGGGCGATCTACTTTTGACTCANNTTTTAATCCTGAATATTTAAAACTTGTGTATGTCAACCCGTAACCAAATGGATACAGTGGTACATTTTTATCATACATATAAGTCCTTCCATTCCTTATATTATAGTCGAGAATCGGAGGCAACTGATCAATTGAAGATATCCATGTCTGTACCAACCGTCCGGCAGGACTGAAATTTCCAAAAATCGCTTCAGCCACCGCATTTCCCATCTCCTGACTCGACTGGCTAACATGTAAAATTGCCGGTACATGGTCTTTAGACCAGTTTATTGCATACGGAAAACTGGATACCATAATAAGTATGGTTTTTGGATTTGCAGCGAGAACCAGTTTAACCAGGTCTTCCTGTTCAATCGTAATTGCCTGCCTGTCAACATCTTCACGACCATCGCTTGCTACATGGTTTTGTCCCCAGCCTAATCCATAACCAAGCGGATGGTTACCAATGCATACAATAGCAATATCACTTGCCTTTGCAGCAATTACAGCTGAATCAGCTTTATTACTGGCAGCAAACCTCACTATAATATTTTCACCAGCAGCATTTTTAATACCTTTTAAAATACTTATTCTGTAAGGTGGTGTTCCGGAATACCAGTCTGATATAACAGTGTTTGCAGAGGGGCCGATCACGGCTATTGATTTTATCTTATCCTTCTGAAGAGGGAGAAGCATATTTTCATTCTTAAGCAGTACGATTGATTTTTCAGTGGCCTTTCTGGCCAGTTCCCGTGCCTCCTCCCTTGTCCAGGGAGCAATAGTATCTGCAATACCTATTTCAGTGTAAGGATTTTGTTGTGAATTATCCAATAATCCTAACTTAAGCAGAACTCTGAAATTTCCATAAATAGCTTCTTCAATATCTTTTTCAGTTATCAATCCCTTTTCCAAAGCATCTTTAATTGAAGGTCTGTAATCATCGAGAAACATTGTTATTCCGGCTTTAATACATTCCGCGGCAGCTACTGGTAAAGAAGAATAAAATGCATGGGTGGTAATAAGTTGTTTAAATGCGCCTCCATCAGTTGATATTATACCTCTTAATCCCCACTCTTTCATTGTAACGTTACGCAGGACCGGATTAACTGTACAAGGAATACCATTATATTTATTGTAGGCAGCCATAAAAGCCTGAGATCCGCCTTCAGTTACACCTTTATAAAATCCATAGGAATAATATTCACGAAATAACCTTTCATCAAAATCAGAACTGGTATATACACGGTTATTTTCATTGCTGTTTGCAAGGAAGTGTTTCATGAGCGAGGCAGTTTTCCAATAGACCGGGTTATTTCCCTGTAGTCCTTTAACAAAAGCAGTTACAAGAGTCCCCGTCAGGAACGGATCTTCACCATAACACTCTTCTGTTCTTCCCCACCTGATATCCCTTCCCATGTCTGCATTAGGGGCAAAAACTATCAATCCTGAAATTCCGAAATTTTTATTCTGGGCAAGATACCTGCTTTCAGTGGCCTCCCACCCTGCAACCTTNNTCCCACATTTCAGCAAGTCCAATTGCCTGTGGGAAGGTTGTTGTTGGGGAAGCTTTAGCTCCCTTCACCGACCAATTCGCAGGACCACTGTAAGCCAGGCCATGAAGTCCCTCAACAGTATGGGTTCCTTTTATTCCAAGACGGGGGACAGAAATTCGTGTAGAAAGACAATTTATTTTCTCATCTAAAGTCATAAGCGAAATCAGATTTCTAATCCTCTTATCCTCAGATAGATTTATATTCTGAAATGGATAAGATTGTGCATGCGTTATTAACGGCACTAACCCCAGAATGAAAATCAAAAATGCTTTTTTCATCATGTAAACAATTAATACTTTAATATAAGAACTTTCCAGAACTCTAATTTACAATTTTGTTAAGTGAAATGCCAACAACCAATTGATATTTTAGATGATTAATCGAAAAATTTCAATCAAAGAATCTAAATTGCTGTTAACAAAATTTTGTTTTTCGGTCCATGCCCCAAATGGGGGTCAGGTGGTACAAAGTCAGGTCGGATGAGCTAGTTACCGGCTTATTTAACCTTAATGATTTTCTGAAATGAAAAAAGTTTTCCGTCCAGTGTAATACCCTGAATATTAATCTTATAATCTGCTTTATTATCCGAACTCCAGAATTCAACTCTTACCTTGCCATCCTCGTCCGGTTTAACTGAAGGATTCCAATAGAGTGTATTTCTGAAATCCGGAATCCGGCTTTTCTTTAACGCTGTAGATGAATAATCGGGCGAAATAAACGAATTGACAGGATCTATTACTCTGTATGACAACCTTATAGCATAATCTGGAAGAGTCGCATTGCTAAAATCTCCTGCCTTGGTTATAATGTTCACAATTCCATAAAAAAGGTAATCGCCAACGAAATACCTTTCTCTGATAACATCAATTTTTTCAACAATCTCAGGATCAAGTCCGGCTATTACTGCGGGATCTTTTACTGCTACTCCGTCAATAAATAAGTCAGGTGGTGTTTCATAAACTTTATTATATTCCGGATCAGAAACTGTTATTTCATAACCAGATTTTTTATTTTTCAGAAAGACTCCGACTATAAGTTCGAAGAAGACCTCTTGCATGACGGGAAGAGTAATGTAGTCTTTCATATTCAATTCCTGATCAGGCTTCCCATAAAATCTTTTTGTCTTCGGCTGCGAAATAACTGGTCTGATTGGTTCTCCAATAGAAGAAGTTCCATAAATTTTCCTTACCTGCTGGTTAACACTCCAGGTTGAAATATACCCGGGTGTCGGTTTGCTGATTGAATCAACCAATCTCTCTGATTTAAGATATTTATCCGAAAATGATGATTCAATAATTACAGATTGGTTTTTAGTTACTTCATCAGGTTGGATAATTAAATCATTAACCTTATCATCGATTTTAATTTTGAAGCTGAAATTCCCTTCCCTGTCTGTTTTGGCATATTGAAAATCAGCTATTTTACCAGGGTATGATAATAAAATATACTTACCGGAATCTTGCTTTTTCTGATCACCGGTTAAAAGTTTTCCCGAGACGTAATGATCTTCTGCTTCAATTTTGTATTTATAAACATGCGGTTCTCCTGATAAGATAGTATTCCAGTCTAACCAGTTACTTTTCACAGTCTGAAGAAGACTATCAATGATTTCGGGAGTTATCTTGTTAACTTTTACACCTTTAAACGGATTCCTTTGCAACAAACCAAATTCGGTGCCAAAGATCATATAATCATTAATATCCGGGAAGGACAGGTTATTTGTTTCCGAGACAACAGATATGCTTAAATTAGTTGAATTCAATTTATTTGGTATTGTACCCGGAAATGCAAAATCAAGAGAAATTTTATCCCTGAGCCCTGAACTGTCGGTCGACTGAATCGTTACAACAGGGTTCTCTTTTTCAGAGGTATAAATGAACCTTTCACCAACAGGCTGACCTTTTGCATTAAAAACAGTTATTTGATTAATTCCGGCAGAAAGTTGATTTTTATTAATAAAGATTTTTGCGTATCCATCCGTTGTCCCCTCAGAGCTTACATAGTTAATATTTCCATGAGTCTGAATAAACAGATAAAACTGATTTCTATTCTCAGAACGATATTTTTCATCAGTTACAACATCTATTTCCACGACATCTGATTTCAGATTATCTACTTTCAGAGTAAGACCGGCGTTCGAGGCAGCAGGATAATTATCAGGGCCAGTGTGTTCTGAAATTTTCTTTCCTGAATTTATCTTTTCTTTAAATGACCTGGAACTGAATGCATTAAAGACATGAATATCCTTTGTGAAGCAATTAACCGGCATAAAATTTTTCATCCAGTTGGTATATGCCCTGATTGTATATATCCCGGTGCTCAATGTATCCGGAAGAACAATCTGTCCCGGGCCAAAACCTTCCTCAAGAATTATCCTCTTTTGTACGATTGGCCGGTTCTCGGGGTTGAGCAGTTCAAAGTAGGCAATTTTACTACCAGATGAAGCTTTAAAACTTTGCCTGTCAATCAAATAAATATTAAACCACAGATCTTCTCCTGATATATATTCGTACCTGTCAGAGTGTATATATATTTCTTCTCTGGGAACCGACGAGGTATAATTCAAAAATTTTTGACGAAGATAATCTGTCATATTCGCCGGAATCTGACCATAAATACCATGCAAAAACAGGAAATGAATCAGAATAAAAACCGCTGGCCTTAATTTTTTTATCATTTATTATACTTTCGTCGATAGTCCATTACTTACCTTCATCCCAGTAATCAGGTTTAATAGTTGTGCCTCTGACGGTACAATCTGCACAACCTTTGGTACGTGTTATAACTCTGTAAGGAGGCATAAAATTGGTTATTATTACCCAGGCCCCTACATTCAGATTTGGAATATTACCACCTCCGAAAACAGTATCAGCAATACAGACAGCATTATTGAATGGGTCAACAATGCCAGCAAAACGATCTTTTATAAAAATTCTTTTGGATGAGTTGGCTGAAACGCTGAAATAACCCATAACNNTCATAAAGACCGCCTACCTGTTCTGACATATTTTGCAATTTTTCCCAATAGAGGTACTCATCTTCATTCAAAGAATATTGGTTCACTAATAAACTGTATTTTAGCTCTAACCTGTCTGTCTGATTGGAAATAAAAAGTAGAGGAAATTGTTCGATCTTGTCCTGTTCAAGAACAGAAGTGTTTTTTATATTAATCACACTGGAATTATTCGATATCCAGCATACTTGATTCGGTACCTGATATGGAAGATGAAATTCCCAGGTCTCAGAATACTCCCATCGGAAGAACTTACACGCATTTGCAGGATCATGTGTATCTAAGTAAATCTGGCAACCCTCCTGAGTCGTGATGCCATCAGTTTCCATAATTGCCTTCTTTTCATAATAAACGCTGTCGATACGTGGAACAGGTTTCATCTCCACTGGGTATGATTCGTAATTATGAGTATTATTTAAAGTGTTTGTTTGGATGTGTAAAGAATATTTTCTCCCTATTTCTCCCTTAAATATTGCCGGGTCCGTAACATAGGTTCCGGAATAAGTTTCGCTGAGGAAGTATGTATTGCCAAGATCATCGGAGATTGAAACATTACAGCCAGTTAAAGGGTTTGATGTGTCTATTGTTCCAAGAGGACGGGATTTTGACAGTTTTATAGTATTTATTCCCGGTTGATCAGTTATTAAACCTTCAACAATAAGTAACTGTTTATCCTCATTTGTTGGGGGAATAAACTGGGTGATACAACTGTTCAAAAAAAGAAAGATTAAAAAAAGAATAAGACAATTAGACTGACTGCATCTTCTTGTAAGTTTCTTGAAAATCAATAAATTATTGCGACTAAATTGTTCCATAATTATTTAAAAGTCAAAATTAAAAGTAAGAGAAGGAATTGCTCTGCCAAACACTGACAGTTTGTATCCTTTAATCGAAGTCCCATCATTTTTAAAATAAACTGAATACACGTTTTCCCGTCCGAGAATATTATAGACCGAGAATGTCCAGTCAGGATGAGCAATTCTATGCGACCTGAGATTCCCGTTTAATTTAAAAGCGATATCTAGCCTTGAATAATAAGGAATTCTGTATTCATTCCGGTCCGAATAGGTTACCAGCACCTTATCACTGATATCATACATGGCGACAGGATATGTTATTGGCCGGCCTGTGCTATATATATAGTTTGCCGAGAAACTGAATCGGCGTGAGAACAAATAATTATAAGTAATAACAAGGTCATTGGGTTTATCAAAACTGGCAGGAAACCACTTTCCTGAATTAATAATTTCGTCACTAAAAGTACCTATGCTTTTAATGAAGGTCCTGGAATATGTATAACCAATGCTATAGCGGCTTTTTCCCTCGGTCTTTTTAAGCACCAGTTCCAAACCGTATGCTTTGCCCTTAACGTTTACAATATCCTTCTCAATATTATCATCCATAACCAGATTTGTACCTCCCTTAAAATCAACCATATTCCTGATTCCCTTATAGTAAACCTCTGCAGAAACTTCGAAACTATTTTTAAATAACAGTTCATAAAAGCCAAGTGCAACCTGGTCGCCTATCTGGGGTTTCAGATAATAATCGCAGAGCTTCCAGGTATCTGT
>PMNJ01000284.1 GCA_003162595.1 Bacteroidales bacterium
GCATCAGAATTCCTTTTATAGTAAGAGTCCGAGGGAGCGGCGCTCAACACAAAGCCGTTCTGCTTTTTATTGTTGACAAAACACCCTATAAAATTGCAGTTAGGCGGAAGAATATGGAAGCTGGAATGAAGAAGATCTTTAAGTTGCTTTATCTGGTTGAGTTCCTTTACGTTAATAACTGTTTTGACATCAATCATTTCTTCAGCATCATAATAATAATGGTGAAGAGAAGAAAGAACAACAAGATTTGGATCTTTTTCGAGGCCTAACAATTCAATATACTTAACAAAGTTTTCGCAATCTTCTGTTGCAAGGAGTTTCAGACCAGGATTATTCCTAACTAAATCTGACGAAGTGCCGCCTAAATTGACCAGAGTATTAATACTTTGATTATTAATAACATCCAGATTGTTTATCGTAATACTGTTTCGCATCAAATTTGTCTTTAACTTCAGAAAATAAAATTAAACATTAGGATTATTTCAGTCAAGAGGTAAGACGCTTACAGCGGCAAAAGATGGTGTTTTTAAATTTTAGTTAATCAATGAAAAAAAAGGATATATCATTAAATAATTTCCATTGATAACTGAAATTGTTCGTTTTGTCAAAAAATGTTGAAATTTATAAGCGAATTTTATATATTCTGATTAAACAGCATGGTTGTTAAACCTAAAAAGCATAAAATAAGGTTGTTATATACTGTTCGAACCATTAAAATAAGCTAAAAATCAAATATTGACTTTTTGACCAATGATAGCAAAATTTGGATGAAAATTCATATTATTCAATAAATACACTATTTTTTTAGCTAGATCTTCCATCAGTTGTGAAATAATTATGCATCTATAGCTACTTTTTGATGCCGAATCTATTAATATTCCATCCACATTTAAAATACGATTTTCTGTCAGCCAGAAAACTCACAAATAATTTGGATCATTACATTACTGAAGAAAGTTTGATCAAATTGACCTGACTTTGATAAATATATTTATAAAGAGGTAATATTAATTGATGATTGGTAGTTAGAATTTGATTAAGATATGATATTGTATTAAAGTAAGTTTTAAATTTGGTGATTATTTCAGACTGTTAAATTCAAATTGTTTTAAAGTCATCAAAAAAGATAAAATGAAAGATTTTCAGAGTTTAATAATTGAAGAGACACCCAAAACTCCACATATTGAACTAAATCCTCTTACAGGTGACTTTATTTTTTCCGGAAAATCAATTCCTGAAAACGCTGCCAAAGTATACGAGCCTATACTTAATTGGGTAAATGAATATATCATGCATGCAAGACCAACAACAAATCTGCGGCTCAATCTGGAATATTTCAATACTTCNNGTTGATGAATTTGATGAAATGAAAGAGTTTGAGGATATAAAAGAGGCTTTTTTCCCAATAGCAGATGTTTTGCAATTTGCAATACCAAGCATTGGCTTAAAACTTTATGGAACAAATGATGCCGATGAAATAGTAAAGGATAAATTAGTATTTGTCTAACCGCTTTTTCTTTTTTACCTCCGTTTAAACCAAACACCTGAGTACTATTATTTGAATAGATTTACATCCAGTGACCTTGTATTATTCTTAAATGCTACCACAAATGACTGGGNNGTGCTGAATTCACCTATAGTATAGCGGGGGGCACCAAGATATACGTATTCGTATAATTTATATTCCGTGCCATTTATAACCATTTCTTTCGAGTTTTTTTGACTTGTTCCCGGAAGAAGTTGTACTCTGTAAATCACAACATCTTTTTGCCCGGCAGCTATTGGGACAGGTTTGTTAACTGTGGTAACTTTATTTTCAACCGGCCTGATATTTGTTTCACTTTTGGTAACAGTTGTTTTTTCAGTTGTATTCTTAATTTTAGCTCTTTTTTCATGAACTTTTGCCTCGGTTGTTTTTGTATCTGCCGTCAGAGGCTTCGTTTTTGAAGGTTCTACATCAGTTAACTTAACTTTATTATCAGATATAGTCGCAATAATGCTGGTTTTTGGTACAGGTTTACCGTTAAATACAGATGACAAAGTCAATAAATTTCTATCCGCAATATCCTGTTTTAATTTAACTCTGAATAATTGCATATCATTTTTATCTGACTTTTGCCTTCTTGTAAAGAACGCAGTCTTCCCATCCATTTTATTAATGGTAAATGCAATATCATCCCCGTCGGTGTTTATGCGGTCAGAAAGGTTTATCGGCTTATCCCAGTTAATTCCATTAAATTTACATGTAAAGATATCATAGCCGCCATATCCGGGTAGCATGTCAGACGAGAAGAACAGATTGTTTTCAGAATCGAGAAACGGGAAAAATTCATTACCCGAAGTATTAATAAGTTTTCCAAGATTTTCAGGTGTGGACCACTTCCCATTGGTTAACCTCGAGATAAAAAGATCCATCCCGCCAAGAGAACCCTCTCTGTCTGAGGCAAAGATCATCATCTTGCCATCAGATGATAAGGTGGGGTGAGAATATGTAAAATTATCAGCACAAAAATCCAGAGGAATGATCTCCTGAATTAAACCTGTCTGGCTATTGATATCTTGTTTGAACGTTGCCATAAAGATCTTTTCCTTCTTATCTTTTTTTGAATTTTTTGTAAAATAAACAGTATCATAATTACGGCTAAACGTCATGGCTTCACATGGATATGAAAATGAAGATAATGGAGAAAATAGCAAATGATTCCCCATTACAGAATCCTCAAAAGATGCATAATATGCTTCAACAACTCCGAAGGAGATTTGATTTGGAGCCATTTTCCTTTCATATTTCGACATAGAGGTGAATACAATACCATCTTTATAAAACTGAACACCGGAAGATGGTGGAAGAATTCTGAGTCTGAAAGAATCCACAACAATAAGACGGTTTAAATTTGTAGTGTCATACCCTGTTACAACCGGAGACATATGATGTATTTCATTGTATCCATTTTTAATGATAACACCTGAAGACATCAACACTAATGTCAGGATAATAAAAAATGTTATTTCAGGAATTCTCTTCATGGAATAATTATTCATTAGTTTTACCAATGGCTATGATTAGAAAACCTTGATTTATCAGGTTGAATATTTATACCTGCTGTGAATTCCACAATAGGGGCCTTTTTATAAAAAGCAGTTTTTTTTGGCAATTCATAATAGGCTCCTACATAAAACCTGGGATATCTGAATTGTGCAAAAAATGATATTTTTTCATCACTATGGAAAGATGCTCCAAAACAGAAATCCTCCATATAGAGTTTAATTATAGGATTTATATTGGCTGATTTTTTTCTGATAGTGGAGTCATTACTAAAAATCAGGACTGACGGTTCCAGAACCATATTAAGAGATTTACTTAGAAGAATCTTATATCCGGCTGTAAAAAAATACTGTCTGGAAACCGATATCCTAAAAATATCTAAACTATCTGATTTCCATGGATGTCCAAGTATATTAGTAGAGGACAACCCTGTAAAAAAATTGGTTCCAAAATAATATACTCCAAGGTCAAAATCGGGGGAAAAAGTTTTTTTAAAAGAACGTGCCGGCCCGGTTGAATCATTATCAAGTGTATTGTATACTCCTTTAACTGAGAAACCAAATGACAGAAATGAAAGATTTGTCGTATTTAATGGTACCTGATATGAAAATGCGGCACTTATTCCAATATTCCGGGATAATCCGCTAATATCTCTAAAGACCGAGCCGCCAATTCCTATGTTCTTAAATTCCAAAATATCGGGAGATGAGAAATAGCCAGACTTAGTCTTTGATAATCTGGTATTTCCACTTAGAAGTTGTGTATTGGAATTTCCCTGAAATGATGTGTTTAAACCAGCAGATAAAAAATCTTTGCTGCCAACTATTCCGGGGTTATAAATATATGGTGTAAAAACCCAGTAGGAGACCGGACTAAGGGGCGTCTGTTGGCCTTTCATTGTACAAAATGTATAAACAAATACAATTGTAAGCAGGATCCTATCAACAATCAGTACCTTTTTTTTAAAGTTCATATATTCCAAATAAGCATGTTTTAAATCCTGATATTAAGTATATTTAAAATTAGGATAACAGCTCCTAAAAACTATTAATGAACGTCAAATCCGGAATTAATTTTTCAAATATAAGATAAGTAAATGTCTTTTATGCAGCAATAAAGAAATAATATTATATCCGGGAACAATTATAAATCAGGCAATTCGCCTTAAAACATCTGCTCCACTAATTTGTACTAGTTACTTTCTATTTCCAGACTTGAACCTTTTAGCCCGGGAGAAGCAGCTTTGATGATAATTTTACCGGCGTTTGTATTGGATTTTACAACTACCATGCACCTCCCATGCCATCCTTTCCGATGTGGAAGCTGAAAACTTTCAAGGCTTACGGGATTGGCATTTCCTACGGCTATTATTGTCCCGGGACCATTTATTTCAAATGAAACCTGATTTTCTGCCTTTGGGTTGCAAAAGCCATTATTATCAGTCAGTTCGACTGTAATATAACTTAAATCCTGTCCGTCTGACTTTATTCTATTTCTATCTGGAGAAAGCTTGATTTGGGTGGCTTCGCCTGCAGAATGTAATTCAGCAACTGCCGACTGCTTTTTTCCTGTATAACCAATTGCTTTTAGTGTTCCGGCCTCATAAGGTACTTGCCATTCAGCCAGATATTTTGTTGAGCGACCGGTTATCTTTTTGCCTAGCGATTTACCATTCAGAAAAAGTTCAACCTCGCCGCACGATGAATAGATATTCACTTTTATTATTTTCCCTTCATTTCCCTTCCAGTTCCAATCGTTTACTGCATCAATCCAGTGCCATTTGGACCAGGACTGTCTTTCAGGATTAAGTGCAAAAGAAGGTTGTGGTGGTGTTACCCAAATTGATATTTTATTTTCTTTCCACAGTGCATCGCGATAATAAGATTGAGCCTGTTTCCATCCGCAAATGTCCAGATCTCCACAAAAAGCCAGGTTCCAGGGGAAAAAATCCTGTTTTTGAAAATAGCCTCTCCATCCAATGCTTGCTTCACCAATGTAATCAAAGGCTGTCCACACAAAATCACCTGTTACATAAGGATGATCCACTACATCCATCCAGCTTCCGAATGCTTCGAGCGGATAAGATTCTGTCCCAACCATTACACGTTGTGGTAGTCGTTCATGATCGATCTCATAGAGGTTTTTTTGATTATGATCCCCTCCCGAAGCATAATTATATCCGGCAACATCAAGAGTTGCAAAATATGGATCCTTATCGGGTCTGAGATCATTAACTGCGGAAGTGATCGGACGTGTCGGATCAATAAGCCGTATATAGCTTCCTAATATTTTTGCAAGTTCCACCACTTCCGGTTTTTGTCTGTTGGGAATCTCATTTCCAATGCTCCACATAATAACTGAAGGATGATTTCTGTCCCGCAGAATCATATTCTCAATATCTTTTTTCCACCAGTCACTGAAGTACAGATGATAATCATAAGGGTTCTTTTCTTCTTTCCACATATCAAATGATTCATCTATAACAAGCATTCCCATCCGGTCGCAGGCATTAAGGAATGCAGGAGAAGGAGGATTATGAGACGATCTGATGGCATTAAAGCCACTCGATTTCAGAAGTTCCACACGGCGTTCCTCTGCCCTGTCATAAGCCCTGGAACCCAGAATTCCATTATCATGATGAACACAACCTCCTTTCAATTTCAATGGTTTACCATTTAGCAAGAATCCGTTGACAGCATCGAATGATATTGATCTGATTCCAAACTCTGTTTCAACCTGATCAATAAGTGATTCAGATTCATGTATCTCAGATATTGCTTTATATAATAAGGGAGAATCAGTCGACCATAGATCCGGCTTATTTAGCTTAATCTCCTGTTCAACTTCTATTGTCCTGCCCGGGTCAATTGTTTTTTCTGTTTCAACCTTCAACTGTTCCTGCCCTTTTGTATCGAAAATTTTTGTGACAAGCGTGATTTTTGAAACTTTTGGGTTTTGATTTACTACTGAAGTTTTTATATTTATTACAGCCTCTTTTTCTGTTACCTTAGGAGTGGTTATGTAATTACCCCAGGTTGTTATGTGGACAGGTGAAACTACATTCAACCATACATGTCTGTAAATGCCGGAACCGGAATACCAGCGACTGTTTTCTCCTTCGTTTTTTACTTTGACAGTCAAGACATTTTCTTTTTCAAATTTTATTTTATGGGAGATATCGAACCAGAAGCTTGTATAACCATACGGATGATTACCAAGAAATTCACCGTTAATCCATACATCTGCATTCATATATACACCTTCAAACATTATAATAAACTGCTTATCGCTTAAATTCTTTGGGATAGTAAAGGTTTTCCTGTACCACCCTGTTCCTCCAGTGGTAAAGCCTCCGTTTACCTGGCTGATTGCATCCATATTGAAAGGAGAGCTGGTTCCGGGCAAATCTTCTATACTCCAGTCATGAGGAAGATCAACCACTCTCCATGAAGAATCATCAAATGATGTATCTTCAGCCCCAAGGGCACCTCCTTTGTGAAATCGCCAGTTAAAATCGAAAAGATTGTTCCGCTTTAGCTCAGGTTGAGCTGAAATCCGGAGAGACGCAAAAATAAAGATAAGAATCATCAGGTTGAGATTTGATTTAAGTAGTTTCATTTTAAAACTTTTTAAGATCTAAATATAGTTGAAAGATAGAAAATTTTGGCAGTAATAAATGGTTTTTGAGAATTTAAGAAGTTGTTTGAACTTAAAGTCTAATGGATTAACTTTACTTGAAAATAGAGGCGGCTATGAATGTAACATGTGTATATGTCCATGTGAAACCCGATAAGGTCAAAAACTTTATCAAAGCAACATCCGAAAATCATTATGAATCGGTAAAAGAACAAGGGAGTCGCCCGGGTTACTAAAATCAGGCTTTGACGAAAAGAATGTCGGATTAGTCTGCTCCATTACTGAAGTTGAAAATAATCCTGTTAAATTAGCTAACGAGAATTTATCAGAGATACTGCTTATGAGTCTTTAGAAATAAATATTACTTTTCATTAAAATATCATAAAACCACTTGTATGAAAACAAAAACCCTATTAACAGTTCTTTTATTTGTTTCAACATTATTTACAACACAGTTTTCTTTAGCTCAGCTTCCTAAAGAAACAGATGCACAGAAAGCTGAACGAATGAAATGGTGGACCGATGCTCGTTTTGGAATGTTCATTCACTGGGGCTTATATGCTTTACCTGCCCGTCATGAATGGGTAAAGAACGCTGAAAGAATGACTAATGATCAGTATCAGAAGTATTTTGAAATGTTTAATCCCGACATGTGGGATCCCCATGAGTGGGCAAAAATGGCAAAGGCTGCCGGAATGAAGTATGTGGTTCTTACCGCCAAGCATCATGAGGGATTCTGTATGTTCGACTCCAGATTTACAGACTATAAATCAACAAATACTCCATATGGGAAAGACATAGTGAAAGAATACGTTGAGGCATTCAGAGCAGAAGGCTTAAAGGTTGGGTTCTATTATTCACTTCTTGACTGGCATCATCCCGATTACACGATTGACAGTAATCATCCGCAGCGTCAAACATCTGATTCTGCTTACGCACTTTTGAATAAAACCAGGGACATGAGCAAATATCGTGAATATGTAAAAAATCAGGTCAGGGAGCTTCTTACAAACTATGGGGAGATAAGTATCATCTGGTTTGATTTTTCTTTCCCCGGCAAGAATGGCAAAGGCCATGATGACTGGGATTCTGAAAACCTCTTGAAGATGGTCCGTTCACTCCAACCCGGAATTATTGTTGATGATCGTCTTGATCTTGATAATGTTGCAGGTGGATGGGATTTCACCTCACCTGAACAGGTTCAGGTTTCAAAATGGCCTGAAAGGGATGGTAAAAAAGTTCCATGGGAAACATGCCAGACATTTTCAGGTTCCTGGGGCTATTATCGTGATGAATTTACCTGGAAAAGCCCGGCACAGCTTCTTGAACTGCTGATAGAATCCGTCAGTAAAGGAGGTAATTTATTATTGAATGTCGGTCCCACAGCACGTGGCGTTTTTGACTCGAGGGCTCAGGACAGGCTGAAAGCGATGGGTGAATGGATGAGATTCAATAATCGTTCAATATATGGCTGTACCGAAGCTCCATCGGATTTTGCTGCACCGGCAAACACACTACTGACTTATAATCCCGTAACTAAAAGATTATATGTTCATCTGCTAGCGTATCCATTAGGGAACCTTACCCTGTCTAATATGGCTGATAAAGTTAAATATGTACAGTTTCTGCATGATGCTTCAGAAATAAGATTCAGGGCAGGAGGCGATGATGCGAAAAATGATCTGATCCTTTCACTTCCGGTACAGAAACCTCAGGTGGAAATCCCTGTTCTTGAGGTCTTTCTTAAGTAATTTTTACTGAATCATATACCAGAACTCTTTCCCACAACTCCTCACATTCGTCAATGAATTTAAGATGGATGGGATGAGTCTGGTAAATATCCTGATCCTCTTTGTTTTTAAATGTAAGAAGCAGGGAATAAGAATATGTGCTGTCTATTACTCCTCGGTCAGTGGTTGCTGGCGTACCAAGGTGTTTCCCGATTATCGTTTCGATAGTGACTAATTTTTTCAGACCATTTTCGAACTTCAGTCTGGATTCACGGGTTACCGGTTTTTTTAACCAGAAATAGACATGGTGCACAAAATAATCAAGTTGTTTTGACATATTATTAGCTTTAATTTTCGGTTTTTTGAATCCCCGCGAGCGCATTCTCCGTTGCTTGCTGCGGAATCAGCGAGCATTAAGAATTTACCTTAGGGGATCGA
>PMNJ01000338.1 GCA_003162595.1 Bacteroidales bacterium
TAAATAAAGATTATAATGTTACAAATTCCGACAAAGACTGGACAATTAACTCATTTGTAACTTGGGTTTTACTATCTAAAAACTCCGATGCAAAAAAGTTAGAAAAACAATTTCATTCTTTTGAGTTAAAAAACCTAGGACAAAACTCTCATTATCATTATCTACTTCAGAATTTGGCGACGGTTTACCTGGGTTCTGAAAATGTCGGAAATCATGGAATAATAGGCAATACAAAAAACATTAAATTATTTATTACAATTGCTTTTTTAATAATCCTCATTTCTTCAACAAATTATATAATCCTCTCTACTTCTGTGTCATCTGAGCGTACAAAGGAAATAGGGTTAAGAAAAACATTTGGTGCAAATAATATTAGTATTAAATATCAATTATACACCGAGTCTATAATAATGGCAATAGCTGTAATGCCAATTGCAATTTTAATAATGTGGTCAGCTCTACCAACAGCTAGCAAGCTGTTCGAGACTCCAATACAAATCATACCTTCAAACATTCTGGTTTATGTTTTAATCTCCTTAGCATTAACATTGTTTATCGGTATATTATCTGGCATTTATACTTCCACAATCCTTTCCAGATTAGAGGTTACTAATATTTTAAAGAACTCAATTCAAATAGGTAAAAGGAAAACTCTCCTTCGCTCGTCGCTTATTGTTTTTCAACTAATCATCTTTTGTTCATTCGTATCATCCGTACTCATCATCCGATCACAATATCAATATGCAATTAAAAGAGATCCCGGACATTACAATAGTAACATTATTATATTAAATCTTGGTCGAAATTTTAATGGATATCCAGCATTGCTCAATGACATTAAAGCTAATTCTAATGTTATAATGGCTGCTGGATGTGCAGAGTGTCTACCAATGCAGAATTCAGCAATGGGAATTTTCCAGCATTTCCAGGATAAGGAAGTTCGGGTACAAGTGGAGGCAATGTATGTTGATTTCAATTTTCTGGAAACGATGGGGATAAAACTGGTTGAGGGACGTTATTTTTCTAAAGAATTTGGGAGTGATTTGGGCGAGGCTAGAATATTAAATGAAACTGCTGTAAAGAAGTTAGGAATTGTAAATCCCATTGGACAAAAGATTGCAAGTGGAACTATTATAGGAGTTGTCAAGGACTTTAATTATCACTCAATACATACGGAGATTCCACCTGCATTCATTCAATTGAGTGACGAGTATGTATGGCAGCTAGTAGTTCATTATTCGCCAGGTTCATTAAAAAATGTTCTTCAAATGCTGGAGTTAGAATGGAAAAAATTTGGTGCCGGGAAGCCCATTAGTTATGAAACTATCGAAGACCTGATTACAAACATATATTTGTCAGAAAATAAGTTAAGTATTTTAGTAGCTATTTATGCAATTATTGCAATATTAATTGCAGCTTCAGGATTATTTGGTCTGACACTTTTTATGGCCAGAACCAGAACTAAAGAAATAGGGATCAAGAAAGTTTTCGGATGTTCTGAAAAATCAATTATTTACTCTTTTATATGGAAAAACTTTGTTCTGGTACTTATAGCCGGATTAATATCCATTCCTGTAACTCTATATTTCATGACTAGCTGGTTAAAGAATTTTGCTTATAAAATCAGTATAGATTGGTGGGTATTCGTAGTAGCCTTTATTATTGCTTCAATAATCGTTCAGTTGACAGTCTTTTTATATTCTTATAAAGTGACTAGCATAAACCCAATTAATGCCTTGAGATCCGAATGACATAAAACTTTAATCATCTGGAGATAAATTATCATTACCTAGACAATTAAAAAAGCCCTAACAGCTAACTCGGACGGTTTAATTAAGTGCCTTCCGCCAGCCAGGACAGTTTCTCAATCCGTCCCGAAAATCTATGAGCGAAAAATTAAGCCATCTATTAACTTCGGTACAACCGGACAGTTTCATCTCCCAAGACAGCATCTTTGGCTGGCGGGCCGACCCCGCCTTCGGCGAGGGCAAGCGCGTTGGTGCCTTGTTTTTTGCTCGCCATCTGGACTGTTTCATCATGACAAGACAATTCGCGTCCATCTATCGGGACTTGGTACAGTCACGACAGTTTCATCATGACCAGTGGGTGCTCGTCCATCTACCGGGACTGGCAAAAAACGCGGCACCTCGACACGGACGCCAACTCATTAAACCGCCGGCCGTTAGGTGCCACGGGATACCGGTGAAAACTAGGGAATTACAACATGACTGACTTAGAAAACTTAATCTTGACCTGGACAATTTTGCCTCTTAGATATTGATCTAGCTCAAGACAATCTGGACAATTTTCGAAACAATTTTGATAAGAATAGTTTGAAATGTTCCATTATTCGTTAACTTTGCGAAATGGATCAACAACGTAAACTTATATTTTACAAAAACTACTTTAAAGAGTTCTTTAATCCTCTATCAAGCAAAGTTCAAGAAAAAATTGATTGCGTTTTGTTTCTTATAACTGTTGCGGACCGGATACCAAAAAAGTTCTTTGAACACATTACCGGGACTGAAGGTCTTTTTGAGGTAAGGATTGAATTTGAAAGTAACATTTATAGAATATTTTGCTGTTTTGATGAAGGGAGACTTGTGGTATTGTTTAACGGATTTCAAAAGAAATCTCAAAAGACACCTCAGAAGGAGATTGACAAGGCGGTAAAGATAAAGCAGGAATATTTCGATGAAAAATTAAAAAAATAGGCCATGAAAAAAGATAGAATAATTACAACATTTGAGGAACATCTTGAAGAAAGATACGGAAAGATTGGTTCAAAAACCAGGACAGATTTCGACATAAAAGCAAAAGCATTTGCTATTGGAGAAATAATTAAAGATGAGCGGAAACAATCTAATATGACCCAGGAGGAATTGGCAAAAAGAACTGGAACTAGAAAAAGCTTCATTTCCAGAATCGAGAATGGACATAGCGATATTCAACTTTCAACACTTTACAAATTAATTGAGCAAGGACTCGGCAAAAAGATTGACCTTTCGATCCGTTGATTAAAAAAAGCAGCACCTAACTCGGACGGTTTAATTAATTGGCTTCTGCAGCCCGGACAACTCCGTAATCGGCCCCCAAAGTCTATGCGAGTAAATATCAACCCACTTATTAAATTTTGTGGCACCTTGACTGATCCTGCTGTCAAGACAAAGTCAATAGGGTTGCAAGCCGACGCACTGGCGCCTCGTTTTTTGCTCGCCATCTGGACTGTTTCATCATGACATGATAGCATGCATCCATCTATCGGGACTTTGTACAATCTAGACAACTTCATCGTGATACGACAACTCCCGGCCGTCTACCGGGACTGGCAATAAACGCGGCACCGCGACGCAGACGGCACCTAATTAAACCGCCGGGCCGTTAGTGGTAACGATTGCGACTCCGCAGAGACCTGTAACCTGGACAAATTCGTAAACCGAGACAATTTTCTCTGATTTAATATAGCTACCACTAACAGCACTCAAAGTGTCAATAGTCTCCATGGAAATCAGGTGTAAATTTCGTATCTTTGTAATGTGAAAAAGAGAGATAAAATAGGACTTGACGTCGAGATTGATGAGTTAACGAATTCAATTAAAAACGTAATCTCAGGTGATAGTTTTTCAACTGATATTTCTCGAATAACTAAGGTAGACCTAAAAAAGATTACTGTAAAAGATGGTTGGCAGTTCGATTGGAAGCTAGAACTGAAACATCCGGAAAGAGATGTTTACAAATTGACTATTGTCAACAACCAATCAATAGTTCAAGGGCTAATAAGTCTTGAGGTAAGATCAGATCATGTGTTCATGCATCTTGTTGAAAGTGCACCATTTAATAAGGGGAAAACAAAACTTTATTCAGGGATACCCGGTAATCTTGTCGCATTTGCCTGTAAACTATCATTCCAAAGGGGACACGAGGGTAATGTTGCATTCATCTCCAAACCGCAGTTAATCGATCATTATATAGCGAGCCTAGGAGCTACACATGTTGGTGGACGACTAATGATCGTTGATTCTGCAGCAGCTCTTAAATTGATTAATAGGTACTTNNAGGTACTTTTCAAATATCTAGAATATGAAAACAAAGAAGGTAGAATTAGATGTTGATCTTATTGGGGGACAAACTTCTTTGACGAAAGAAGAAGAGAAGACAATTAGCGAGTATATTAAAAAAAGCAAGTCAAAAAAATCTAAAAAGTCTTCGCACAAAACCAAGACAGTCAAGCAATTGATTTAAAAAAGCTACCTCGACACGGACGGCAACTAATTAAACCGCCGGGTCGTTATAGCTAATGAATACGTTATCAACGATATAGATTCCGCGAAGGCCCCTCTTTAATATACCGCGACCGCTTATTTGGCACATTTGCTTTTGCACGACACTCAACCTGACCCACATGTAAAAGCAAAAGAGCCAAGTGCCTTCGCTCTTTCACTAAAATACCTTAAAGACACAGACCTAGACTTTCTCACCTTGACAATTCAATAACATTATGTTAAAAAATTATTTTAAATCAGCTCTACGATTCTTACGGCACAATAAAGTATTTGCCGGTATCAATTTATTGGGTCTTTCAATAGCACTTGCTGCTTCTTTCATTATACTACTTTATGTAATTAATGAACTCAGTTATGACCATTACAATAAAAACCAGAACAGGGTTTTTAAGGTACTCAATTACTACGTGGATTTTAAAAAAACAATGTCTGGAACACCTTATGTTCTTGCAACAGCTTTAAAAGCAGAATATCCGCAAATTGAAAAAGCCATCAGGGTAGGTCGTTTGATAGGTTTCAAATTAAAACTCAAAGATGAATTTATCAATGTTCCTGGTGCAATTACAACGGATTCAGAGATTTTTGACATTTTCACAATTCCATTGATCAGTGGCTCTGCAGATAAGAATCTACTTGATGATCAGAATTTTATTGTACTTTCACACGATCTGGCTGATAAATTTTCTCCGCACCAGAGCCCAGTGGGACAAGAAATCATTGGAATAGTAAATAATGTTGAACATGTTTTTATCGTTAAAGGCGTATTTGAAAATATTCCGGAAAACTCAACTTTGAGAGCTCAGTGTTTCCTTAATAGTAAGTGGACACTTGAAGACATCAATAAAACTTTCGGAATTACTAATGCAGATCAAGACTGGACACAAAATTTCTGGACTACCTGGGTTCTTCTCTCAAAAGATTGCAATTCGAAAACTCTTGAAAATCAATTTAGGGCGTTTGAGATCAAAAACATAAGTGAAAAGCCTTTGTACCAGTACTCCCTTCAAAAATTAAGTGATGTTTATCTGGGATCAGATAATGTGGCAAATGCCGGAATCACAGGCAATAAGGATAATGTAAGGCTTTTTTCTGCCATAGCTTTTCTTATTATTCTGGTTGCTGCTATTAACTATATAATCCTCTCAACGGCGGTATCTACCGGGAGAGGGTTAGAGATTGGCATTAGAAAAACATTTGGTGCTATTAACAGAAGCATTAAAAATCAGTTGTTAAGCGAATCTTTATTGCTTGCCATAATTGTTTTTCCTATCGCTCTTATCTTCATGAGGATCTCACTTCCATTGGCTGGGAAACTGTTTCAAACTAAATTAAATATTATCAGTTCAAATATAATGGTTTATATTTTTGTATATCTGGCTCTAACAATTATTATAGGTGTCTTTTCTGGTTTATATACTTCATCCTATTTATCAGGACTTAAGGTCATGGATATAGTCAAAAGCATCAGTTCTTCAGGAAAAAGGAAACAACTTTTCCGTTCTGTACTTATTGTTTTGCAACTTATTATTTTCTGCTCATTTGTATCATCTACGCTTATTATTCATGCTCAATATAAATATGCCCTAAACAAAGATCCGGGTTACAATAACAAAGATATCTTACTAATCGATCTCGGACGTGATTTTAAGAACTATGCCGCTTATATAAACAGTGTAAAATCAAATCCAAATGTCATAATGGCAGCAGGTGCTATGCATGGTCTTCCTATGGAGGGAACAATGTCAATGATGTTTCCTAATTTTCAAGATAATTCCGTAAGAGTACAAGTTGAAGGTTTTGACGTTGATTATAATTTTTTAAAAACAATGGGCATCGGAATAATTGAAGGCCGCGAATTCTCACAGGATTTTGGCAGTGATCTTAAACAGTCTGTACTACTTAATGAAACGGCAGTCAAAAGGCTGGGCATTACCGATCCGGTAGGAAAGCAATTAGAAAGTCAAACAATTATTGGAATAGTAAAGGACTTTAACCTACATACAATTTATTCCGATATACCTCCATTGATGATTTCGATGACTGATCGTTATATCAGGCAGGTTGCAGTTAATTATAAACCGGGGACTCTTAAACTTATCCTTCCAATGCTTGAAGCAGAATGGAAGAAGGCTGTTCCAGACAGGCCATTTCAGTACACAACAATAGAAGATCTTAATAAAGACCTTTATTCTTCTGAAAAGAATTTAAGTACGATTATTTTCATTTTTTCCATCTTTACCTTATTTATCGCTTCTCTTGGATTATTTGGTCTCACGCTGTTCGTGGCGAGGTCAAGAATCAAGGAAATAGGTATAAGAAAGGTTTATGGAAGTACTGAAAAATCAATTGTTTATTCCTTCCTTCTAAATAACTTGATTCTTGTAATAGCAGCTGCTTTAATTTCCATTCCCGTGACTCTACATTTTATGACAAAATGGTTAAACCATTTTGCATTCAAAACAAGTATTAATTGGTGGATATTTATGATCTCTTTTACAATTGCCTCAATAGTAGTGCTTTTAACGGTGTTTGTCCAATCCTACAAAGCTTCACACATTAATCCGGTAGAAGCTTTGAGATATGAGTGATCTAGACAACAGATTCCTTATATAGTTGACACTCATTTTACAAGCACATTTAAAAGCCGCATTATCTAGCGCGACTCCAAAGCTTTTAAAAGAGCTTGCAAAAACCAGCTCCGTAAACTATGACTAGAATAACAATTCACACCCGGATAATTTTAAAACACTAGCTATAACTCGGACGGTGCTTTAATTAATTGCCTTCGTCAGCCCGGACAAATTCGTAATGCATGATAAAGCCTACAAGATCAATTTTAAGCCACTTATTAACTCTTGTGGCCTGTTGCCAAGACAAAGTCAATAGGGCTACCGGCCGACGCGCTGGTGCCTTGTTTTTTGCTCGTAACCTAGACTATTTCATCATGACACGAAACTTCTCGTTCACTTATCGGGACTTGGTACCATCTAGACAACTTCATCGTGACACGTAACTACTCGTTCATCTACCTGGACTGGCAAAAAACGCGGCACCGCGACGCAGACGGCACCTAATTAAACCGCTGGGCCGTTAGCGGTTATTCCACTCACGTGCAACTCCGATAAATACCAAAGACAAATTTGTGTTATCTTTGTAAAAAATGTAACCCATGACAGTTTCTGATTTAAAACTCAAAATATTCAGACAAATAGACTCGCTTGAAAAGAATCGGCTTAAGGAGTTTTATGGATTATTGTTGAATTATGTCAACGGAAAGAAAGATGTTTCTGACTGGGACAAGCTTACAGCAGCTCAAAAGCAAGGAATATTGGATTCAATCGACGAAATGGACTCCAATAAAGGTGTAGCACATAAGGTTATCATTGATAAATTCCGTAAGATGTACTTTAATGCCTAAGCAGATTATTTGGTCACCTCTTGCTGAAAGTGATTTTGAAAAAATACTTGATTACCTTGATAAAAATTGGAAGATGAAAGTAGCTGCACATTTCATCGACCTGACGGAGAATTTAATAAATCAAATTTCCTTAAATCCGCGATAATTTCCTTTCTGTTATAAGAGAAGAAATGTGAGAAAGTGTGTCCTCACTAAACATAACACCTTATTTTATCGTTACACCAGATCAAGTGTTCAAATATTAAGGATTTATGATACACGACAGAACCCTGACACGGACGGCAACTCAATTAAACCGCTGGGCCGTTAGCCTTAGCCTCTTGCAGGACAGACAGTTTTTCAGTTGACCCAAGCTCTCAGAAGTCAGATTTTATCACTTTTCCAAATTTGTCTAAATCAAGACAGTTCAGATTTTGGATAAATATTTATTCAAGTCTTATTAGTTTTTCAGAATATGTACTAACTTTGTAATTACATTTTATAAATAGTTTTAATCATGGAAGTATCTGTTGTAAAGATTGGGAATTCGAAGGGGATAAGGTTCAGTAAGACCATAATTGAGAGATATAATATCCGAGATACAGTGGATTTGATCCTTGATAAAGGGCAGATTATAATAAAGCCTCTAGCTCGACCTAGAAAAGGATGGGAGAAAGCCTTCATGGATATGCATTCCAACGGCGATGACAAATTACTCATCCCAGATATATTTGAAGACGAAAATCTTGAAGAATGGAAATAAAGCAATATCAAATCATTCTTGCCAATCTTGACCCGACAATCGGGAGCGAAATAAAGAAAACAAGACCTTGTGTTGTCATTTCCCCCGATGAAATGAATAAATATTTAAGGACTGTTATCATAGCACCTATGACAACTAGCTCCAAAAAATATCCCACCAGAGTCGAGGTAAAACATGATAACAAAGAGGGATGGATTGTTCTAGATCAAATCAGGACCATTGATAAGCAACGGATTATCAAGGACCTTGGAAAACTTTCAAGACCCGATATCAAAGAGGTTAAATCCGTTCTGAAGGAAACTCTCGTTGATTAATTTAAAAAAGCTAAGGATAACTCGGACGGTTTAATTAATTGCCCTCCGCAGCCCGGACTGCTTCTCAATTAGCCTTAAAAGTCTATGCGAGGAAACATTATACCACTTATTAAATCTTGTTGCACCCGGACTGTTCCTGCTGCCGAGACAAAATCAATAGGGCTGCTGGCCGACGCGCTGTTGTCATGGTTTTTGCATCGCCACTTAGACAGTTTTATCATAACGGGACAAATCCTGCCCATCTATCGGGACTAAGCCATCTGGACAACTTCATCGTGACACGAAAACTCTGATCCATCTATCGGGACTTGGTCCCATCTTGACAACATGATCATGACCCGACAAATTCGTGCAATCTACCAGGACTGGCAAAAACCAAAACTAATATCCCAAATATTTTGGATTACATTATAAAGTACGTATATTTGTACTTAATTAAACACTTAATAACACTCAAATGATAGCAGCAAATTATACCGAATTCAGGACTGGACTTAAAAACTATCTTGATGATGTCGAAAATAACAATGAGACTTTGATTATCAAAAGAGGATCAGGAAAAGGAACAGTCTTGATATCCCTTGATGAGTATAATTCCATCATGGAGACTTTGCACTTATTAAGTTCAAAGAAAAATGCAAAAAGACTCTTTGAATCTATCGAGCAAATGAAAACCGGAAAAAAGGTTAAACATAGCTTGATTGAAGAATGATGAAAATTACATTTTCAAAAAATGCTTGGGAAGATTATGTCTACTGGCAAACAGATGACAAAAAGACACTCAAGAAGATTAACGCGTTAATTAAAGACATTCAGAGAACTCCTTATGAGGGCATTGGAAAACCCGAGCCGTTGAAATTTGACTTGGCTGGATACTGGTCGAGACGAATAGACTTGGAACATAGATTAGTTTACCAGGTTGAGGATTCGGATATCTTGATCTATGCATGTAGGTTTCACTATGACAAATAATAAAAAGCACAAGCTCTCGGACGGTTTAATTAATTAGC
>PMNJ01000043.1 GCA_003162595.1 Bacteroidales bacterium
ATTAATATTTCGGTGGTTTTTGACACAAGACAGAATCCCAAAAAAATCAGAAAAATTGATTAGTTTCTGAATATCTGTATAGGGTCTTTTTCACCCATTAAAAGATCCGTTAAACTTGACAATTTTATCATAGATTATTAAAAAGCTAAAACTAACTTGGACGGTTTAATTAATTGCCTTCGGCGAGGGCAGGCGCGCCGGTGCCAACTAACCGAACCGCCGGGCTGTTACCGTTAATATATGGCCCCCTGCATATGATAAGAAGTCCCAAAATACTTATCATTCCAAGCCTAATATGTATAGATTATTTGATTTTCTTTACAAAAGAATATTATCTTTGTATAAAAAATTATGTTCATTTTACACAAGAAGAATGATTTTAATAAAAATTCAACTTTTGTATACATATGACAAAATCAAGTAAAAAGCTCCTTCCAATTCCGCCGGATTGGGATATAGAAACTAAGACGATACTGAAAAGCCTTCCCGCTGCACATGCTGCACTGGCTGAATTAAAAGGCATTGCCTCGACAATGCCAAACCAAAGCATCCTAATTAATACGTTGGGACTTCAGGAAGCCAAAGACAGTTCTGCGATTGAAAATATTATAACAACCCATGATGACCTTTACAAATCAGAATTAAATCTTGATTCGTTTAAATCACTTAGTGCTAAAGAAGTACAAAACTATATTGCTGCTACAAAAACCGGATTTGATCTAATTTCAAAAACTGGATTATTAACTAACCGGATTGTATTAAAAATTCAAGAAATCCTTGAGGGTAATAACGCTGGATTTCGTAAACTACCAGGGACAACGTTAAAAAATACTTCGCCTGGAGAGATAATTTACACTCCACCCCAAGATCCAGAAGAAATCAAAGACCTAATGTCTAACGTTGAGAAATTCATCAATGACAAAGAATCATGTGACTTTGACCCTCTCGTGAAGATGGCAATTATACACTATCAATTTGAGAGCATTCATCCATTTTATGATGGTAATGGCAGGACAGGCAGAATAATTAACATTCTATACTTGGTACAGGAAAAGCTTCAAGACCTTCCAATTCTTTATTTAAGCAATTATATAATTAAAAATAAATCTGACTATTACAGACTTCTGCAGGAAGTACGAACAAAGAACAATTGGGAAGAATGGCTCCTGTTTATGATCAAAGCTGTGGATCAAACTTCAAGAGAAACTATTGATTTGATCATAAAGATTCGTGAGCTAATGATGAATTATAAACACACATTACGTGAAAATTATAAATTCTACAGCCAGGATTTACTCAATAACTTATTTAAACATCCATACACAAAAATTGAGTTTATTCAACGGGACTTAAATGTCTCAAGGATTACCGCAGCAAATTATCTGAACCAACTTGCTGACGACAAACTTTTGACAAAAAAGAAACTGGGGACAGCAAATTATTATATCAATGACCCTCTCTTTAAATTGCTCTCTAAAAGATAATTTTAATAAAATACTAACGGTTACACGGATGGTATAGGTAATTGGCTTCGCCGAACTCGGATCGGATGAGTTTTTCAGGTTGCTTCCCATTAGTAGAACATCTCTCGAATAATCGTTAATTCCTTTCAGAAAACCAGACAAATCTTGCTAGGCAATGAATCCTTCTTATATTTGACGTAAGGATACAATGATTTTAATATGAAAGCATGAAAAACTCAATTTTTTGGATGATGATGATAGGCATTTTCTTATTTATTGCTTGTAGAAAAGAAAATAACGATAACAAAAAAACCGGAGTTACTATTAAAGGAAAAATTTCAGAGTCCAGATCATTAAAAATTCAAGAATCAAATACAACAGAATCTTTATCACTGGCCGACGCAAAGAAAGTACTTCTTTTTGCAGGAGGAGTGAAAGCAGATATGAAATTTGTGGATATTATTGATGGCTCTTTTACTGCCTGGCCCAATGCAGGAACTGCCACAGCTTTGGTATTTCTAAATGGCAACAATCAATATATCGGAACACTTTCTACCCGGGGGTTGGATTTGCTTCCTCTTGGAACCCTGGAGAATGGTGACACCACAACGATTGATTTATCAACGCTCACGCTGGCAGGAACAAATGTCATTCCGACACATGATCCTTTTGGTCATGAAATAATTATAACTGATGCCGAAATTAATGGTTTTAAAGAACTGGATGGTTTTTTTGAATCCATTGCCAAAAATATTGACGCAGATAATGATGGTGTGCTGGATGTCTTAAGCAATAAGCAAATGTATATTATCTCCTCTTTTGCTATTGTAGCCGGCACATATGGGGTCGACAGCAAACAGGCAGTTATAAATGACAGCGCAAGTAGTACAATAAATTATAGTTCATGGATTAATGGTGATCTGGGGTTTACAACTCCTGCAAAAAGTTCAATGTCAGGTCCTGAGGGAAGTCCATATGATACCATTCGGGGTGGCTATATACAATCTTTTGATAATGAAGGACATGGGTTTACCACAGGATTTAACGTAGGAACTGCTCCATTTAAAAAAGGGATTTATGATCTGACGCTGGATGATAAAAAGTATACCTTAAGTTTTTCGAATATTGATGCAAAATATAATTTAGTTTTCGTAACACCAACAATTCACACTAACAGCGATGGAAAACTTACTTCGATTTCTCTTATCTATCAGCATTCAGATCATACTATTGTCAATCCGGAAAATATATTAACTGATGTGATGATTCAACTGACTGACTCCGTAGGTCACCAGTTTTATAATTCCCCCTGGTTAAACAGATCAGGTATGTGCCCGGAAGGAAGTGGTACCAATTGTGTGGATGGGCTGAATTCATTAACGATAAATACACCTTTAGACATTTCAACGTTAAAACATATTGACGCCGTTTATCATGATATATTGGGAAATTTGTATTTTATTCATTGGCAGTGATAAAAGTATTCAGTAGTTCATTTGTATTTCATTAACAAGAATATCTCCGGTTTAGTCCCATAAATTATAGAGTTCCCTGATAATAATATAGGCTTTCAATTACCGCCCACAATAGTTTTTACAATTAACCCTTAGTCTCCAAAAGCATAGCCAGACACAATATGACAGATAGAAAAATAAAAAGGGATTGCTCGCTCCGCTCGCGATCCCCTGGAGGTGGCTTCAAAACAATCTGATCAAACCCTTCGGTTTTTTTGTTTTTCCTTCAGCACCTTTCGAAAGCAAGCTTTCTTCGGTGCTTTGGTAAAACAAAAATCCCGCTTTCGCGGGATTTGATCAGATTGTTTTGGCGGAGAAAGAGGGATTCGAACCCCCGGAACCGTGGTTACAGTTCAACGGTTTTCAAGACCGCCGCATTCGACCGCTCTGCCANNCATTTCTCCGCCGCAAAGATAATTTTTTTTTTGTTTTTAGAGATTTTTTTTGGAAAATTACGTATATATCATATAATCAACGCAATATGTTTTTTATGAACAGATTATGAACAAAAATCCTTACAAAAGTCACTGAAGTTAAAGATTAGTGAGCGGTTGCGTTGATTTAACAAAAAACCGGATTTCACACAGAAATATGGCTATTTTAGCCTAAAAGTGGCACTATTTGTGGAAAAACGGCAAAATAAATTTGTATATGAAT
>PMNJ01000184.1 GCA_003162595.1 Bacteroidales bacterium
CGGGTGGCTATGCAGGATGCCACGGCACAAATGGCAATATTGCAGTTTATGATGGCAGGAAAAGAGACTACTGCTGTTCCGACATCTGTTCATTGTGATCATCTGATTCTTGCACACTCAGGAGCGGTAGCAGATCTGAAATCAGCCGGAATAGTAAATAAAGAGGTATATGAATTTCTGAGTTCAGCATGTAATAAGTATGATATAGGATTCTGGAAACCGGGGGCAGGAATAATTCACCAGATAGTTCTTGAAAATTATGCATTTCCTGGCGGAATGATGATCGGAACCGACTCACACACTCCCAATGCAGGAGGCCTGGGCATGATAGCCATCGGTGTAGGCGGAGCTGATGCCGTTGATGTGCTGGCCGGTATGGGCTGGGAATTGAAATTTCCAAAAATCATAGGGATAAAACTAACTGGTAAGCTTAGTGGGTGGTCATCTGCCAAAGACATTATTTTAAAAATATCCGGTTTGCTTACAGTAAAAGGGGGAACCGGTAATATTATCGAATATTTCGGGGAAGGCGCCGAATCGCTTTCGTGTACGGGAAAGGCCACTATCTGTAACATGGGAGCTGAAACAGGGGCTACCTGCTCTATCTTCGGTTTCGATAATTCAATGACTGAGTATCTTTCGGCTACGGGAAGAAAAGAGGTTGCTGACCTTGCACTGAAAAATAAGAATCATCTGTCAGCAGACGGTGAGGTTTATGCTGATCCGGCCAAATATTATGATCAGTATATAGAGATTAATCTTTCTGAACTTGAACCATATATTAACGGTCCCTATACACCGGATCTGGCTACTCCAATCTCACAAATGAAAAATGAAGTTTTAAAGAACAAATGGCCCATAGAAGTGGAAGTAGGACTCATAGGATCATGTACAAATTCCTCATATGAAGATATATCACGGGCAGCATCAGTGGTTAAGGATGCTCTTTCTAAAAAACTGGTAGCAAAATCTGAATTCACGATTAATCCTGGTTCTGAGCAGATAAGGTTAATTGCAGAACGCGATGGGTTCCTCGAGTTATTCAGAAAAATAGGAGGTGAAGTATTCGCAAATGCATGTGGTCCGTGCATCGGACAATGGACACGAAAAGATTCAGATAATAATAAAATTAATACAATCATCCATTCTTTTAACAGGAACTTTGCAAAACGCAATGATGCAAATCCAAACACTTATGCTTTTGTCGCTTCTCCTGAAATAGTTACAGCTATTGCTCTTTCTGGTCAACTTACTTTCAATCCCATAACAGATACACTGATAAATGCCGATGGTAAAGCGGTGCAGTTATCTGAACCTGAAGGATTGAATTTGCCGCCTGATGGTTTTGGGAGTGTAGATTCGGGTTATCAGAAACCTGTACACGGACAAAATGGAGAGGAGATAATAATTGCTACCGGTTCAGAAAGGCTGCAACTGCTTTCACCTTTTAAAGAGTGGGATGGGGAAGACTTTTTAAGCCTCCCTTTACTGATTAAAGCCAAAGGGAAATGTACTACCGACCACATATCTATGGCAGGGTTCTGGTTGAAATACAGAGGACATCTTGAAAATATCTCAGAGAATTATATGATTGGAGCCGTTAATTACTTTAATGATAAGACTAACAGTATTTTAAATCAACTTTCCGGATCGTATGAAACAGTCCCACGAACTGCCAGGGCATATCGCGATTCAGGATCAGGCAGTATAGTGGCAGGGGAGGAAAATTTTGGTGAAGGATCCTCACGTGAACATGCAGCTATGGAGCCAAGATACCTGGGTGTTAAAGCTGTACTGGTAAAATCATTTGCAAGAATTCATGAGACCAATCTTAAAAAACAGGGTGTTTTGACATTGACCTTTCAGAATAAGGATGACTATAACAAAATAGAAGAAAGCGATAAAGTTGATATAACAGGGCTGTCAGGATTTTCTGCAGGTAAGCCGTTGACTATATCACTTACCCATTCCAATGGAACAAAAGAGAAATTCCAGGTTAACCACTCTTATAATGAATCTCAGATTGAATGGTTTAAGGCGGGAAGTGCATTAAATATTATTAGAAAATCGAACAAAAAAAATGTCTGAAAAAATAAAATTGATTGACGGGAAATTAATCGTGCCTGAGAATCCGGTGATNNGACGGCACCGGCCCTGATATCTGGAAAGCATCTGTCCGTGTTTTTGATGCAGCTGTCAGGAAATCTTATAATGGTAAGAGGAAGGTTATATGGAAGGAGGTTCTTGCAGGAGAAAAAGCGTATAAACAAACCGGAAACTGGATGCCTGAAGAGACTTTGGCAAGTTTCAGGGAATATATGGTTGGAATTAAAGGACCGCTTACCACACCTGTCGGTGAAGGAATGCGTTCATTAAACGTTGCATTACGCCAGATTCTGGATCTCTATACCTGTTACAGACCTGTAAGGTACTTTAAAGGAGTCCCAAGTCCGGTGAAAAATCCCGAAAAAGTAGATATGCATATTTTCAGGGAAAACACCGAGGATATTTATGCCGGTATTGAATTTATGAATGGAAAGCCAGAGACTGAAAAAGTGAGAAGATTTCTGATAGATGAGATGGGTGTTCAATCTATAAGATTCCCCAATACATCGTCTATAGGAATAAAACCGGTATCTGTTGAAGGAACAGAACGACTTGTAAGACAGGCAATTAAATATGCAATTAATAAGAAATTACCTTCGGTGACTCTTGTTCATAAAGGGAACATTATGAAATTTACTGAAGGATCGTTCATGAAATGGGGATATGCCTTAGCCGAAAAAGAATTCGGGAAAGATGTTTTTACCTGGTTGCAGCATAAGAAGATCACAGAAAAAGAGGGTTTAAAGGTCGCAGATGAGATGCTGAAAAAAGCTGAAACGGAAGGTAAGGTTATAATCAAAGATGTCATCGCTGACGCATTTCTCCAGCAAATTCTTACACGTCCTGCTGAATATTCTGTCATCGCAACATTAAATCTGAACGGGGACTATATCTCGGATGCTCTTGCAGCTATTGTGGGTGGAATAGGGATCGCTCCGGGAGCCAATATCAATTTTGAAAGCGGGCATGCCATATTTGAAGCTACACACGGGACGGCTCCAAAATACGCTGATCAGGACAAAGTGAACCCCGGATCCGTAATTCTCTCTGGAGCTTTGATGTTTGATTACATGGGATGGAGCAAAGTGGCTGAAAGTATCTATTCAGCTCTGGAATGCACAATCCAGAGTAAGAAGGTCACTTACGATTTTCACAGGTTGATGGAAAATGCAACCTTATTAAAAACTTCCGAATTTGCAGATGCAATAATCTCTAATATCAAATCTTAAACATTATTAAATTTATTTTCTCATGGTAGATAACAATTATTTTGCAAAGCTGGAGGAGTCTGTAAGAGCATCATGTCAGATTAAAACTGAGCTATTTGAAGAATTTGAAGTGAAGCGTGGCCTTAGGAATAAAGATGGCACAGGCGTTTTAGTAGGGCTGACAAATATTGGTGATGTTGTCGGATATAAAAAAGAGGATGGCAAGGTAATCGCTATTCCGGGGAGACTTTTATACAGGGGGATAGATATAGAAGACATTACCAAAGGATTCCAGAAGGAGGACCGGCATGGCTTTGACGAAACGGTATTCCTGCTATTGACCGGACATTTGCCAAATAAGATGGAACTGGCAGAATTCTCAGAACATATGGCATCGTTGCGGGCTCTTCCTGACGATTTTGTCAAAGACATGATATTATCCATGAAAGGGAAAGATGTCCTTAATATACTGGCAAGGTCGGTTTTGGGGTTATATACACTTGACGAAAAGCCAGACGATATTTCTCTCGACAATATGATTAAGCAATCTTTAAACATCATTGCCAAGTTTCCTACAATTGTTGCCTATTCATATCAGGCATTACGACATCTTTATAAAGGAAAAACCCTGTCGATCCGTCATCCTCAGGCTAATCTGTCTCCTGCGGAGAATTTTCTATACCTTATAAAAGGTGATTGTAAAGGTTTTTCCAAACTGGAGGCTGATCTGCTTGACCTCATGCTTGTGCTTCATGCTGAACACGGAGGAGGTAATAACTCTACTTTTACAATGAGGGTAACCAGTTCCTCTGAAACTGATATTTATTCATCAATCACTTCGGCGATCGGATCCTTAAAAGGGCCATTGCATGGTGGAGCAAATGTGAGAGTTCTGGAGATGATGGAAGATATGAAAATTCATGTAAAAAACTGGACTAATGAGGAAGAAGTGAAGCAGCATCTTTTAAAGATTCTTAATAAAAAAGCTAATGATTTCTCGGGTAAGATATATGGAATAGGTCATGCTGTCTATACTATTTCAGATCCCAGAGCTGCGATTCTTAAGACAAAAGCAAGAGAACTGGCAATTGAAAAAGGTCGTCTTGATGAGTTTGAACTTTATGCTTTGGTTGAAAAACTTACACCTGAAGTTTTCAGAGTGTTTAAAGGAGAAAAATCAACAAAGGTGGTTTGTATTAATGTTGATTTTTATTCCGGTTTTGTTTACGCCTGTCTTAATATTTCAAAAGAGCTCTATACACCACTTTTTGCAATTGCGAGAGTTTCAGGATGGTGCACACATCGGATAGAAGAACTCACTTTCTCGGCAAAAAGGATCATCAGGCCCGCATTTAGAAATGTCTATGGCAATCGTGAGTATATTCCATTAAATGTGAGAGGCTAACAAGATGAACAATACAATTCCAAAATATGATGTGCTGATTGTCGGAGGAGGTGTCGTGGGAACGGCCTTACTCTATACTTTAAGCAAGTATACTGACATAAAAAATATTGGCCTGATTGAAAAATATTCCGATTTTGGTCTTGTAAATTCTGCATCTTATAATAACAGCCAGACTCTTCATTTCGGCGACATCGAAACCAATTACTCATTTGAGAAAGCGAAATGTGTGAAACAAATGGCTGATATGGTGATGAAATATCTTGAATCGGAAAAACATTCAGATATCGAGCAGAAGATTTTCAGCAAATACTCTAAGATGGTATTGGCAGTTGGTAAAAAGCAGGTCGAAGATCTTGGCAACAGGTTTACTATATTCAGCAGCCTATTTCCAAATCTTCGATTAATCAAGAGAGATGAGATTGGAAAAATTGAACCAAGAGTTGTTGAAGGAAGGGACCCTGATCAGGAAATAATCGCACTTGTTACTGAAGATGGATATACCGTTGATTTTAAAAGACTTTGTCATTCATTTGTTGATAATGCAATAAAAGCAAATCTTGATGTTGATATTCATCTGGATACAAAGTTATTAAGGATTGATAAAAATACCGATCATTATTCAGTAATAACCAACAAGGGAGAATTTCATACAAATGTGGTTGTTGTTGCAGCCGGTGGTCATAGCCTGATGATAGCGAAATCGCTAGGCTATGGTAAGAATTTATCAATTTTATCAATGGCAGGCAGTTTCTACACAGCCCCGAAAGTTCTTAACGGTAAGGTATATACTATTCAGGTTGCTAAATTGCCATTCGCTGCGGTACATGGCGATCCTGAAGTACACAATGAAAATGTTACACGATTTGGTCCGACAGCAAAACCTATATTCCAGTTAGAGAGGCATAATCGTTCAACCTTTCGCGAATACTGGAAAACTTTTGGAATCGGCATGAAACCAATTATAAGTTTGTTAAATATTATTCTTGATAAAGTACTTTTTAATTATATCATTTTAAATGTCCTTTATGATTTACCTGTGATTGGTAAACGATTATTTATTAAACAAATCAGGATGATTGTACCTTCGTTAAAACTGAAGGAACTCAAATTTGCCAAAGGAATCGGAGGAACCAGACCACAGATCGTAAATAATACTACCAGAAAACTGGAAATGGGAGAGGCAAAGCTGTCGGGAGACAAGATAATATTTAATATAACGCCTTCTCCCGGAGCTTCCACATGTTTAGGTAATGCCTATTCAGATACTCAGCAATTAATAGGATTTCTCGATAATAGGTATATGTTTTACAAGGAGGAATTTGAAAAAGATCTTATGTAGAGGTTGATCAGGAACCTGCATAAACCAGCAATGCCAATCCTGTTAGATATGCAATAAACATAAAGAATATCAGAGTGTTAACTGATTTTGATGCCCCCTTGAATTCCTTCCATATAAACACACCCCAAAAAGCGGCAATAAGCGTGGCCCCCTGACCTAGTCCATAAGATATCGCAAATCCTGCTTTACCTGAAGCAATAATACTCATTGACATTCCGATATTCCAGATCACTCCTCCAAGCACACCATTCAGATGGATATCGAAACTTCCTTTGGTATAGTCCCGGAAGGTGAGAGGTTTTCCTTCAATGGGTCGCTTCATTATCAGCCAATTGAAAAGGAGATTGCTTATAAAAACACCAACAGCAAAAAAGAAAATTGCTGAATAAGGAGTCAGTTTCCCGGTTTCCGGAGTCGCAAAATCAGAGGCCATTGAACTTGCTACGAAACGATAGAAAAGAGCCATCAGTATACCTGCTGAAATCGATAATGTAATACCCTTTCCTGAAACTTTTTTTAATGAAAGGCTATGCATTTTATACGCAGCTGCATCGATAATAATTGCTACGACAACTAATGCAACACCTCCGAATATCAGGCTTGCATTTCCATGGGGAGCAAAAACATAGTTGATAATAACACTAAGTGCAAGGGCGATTCCAACTCCAACAGGAAAGGCAACTGACATCCCTGCTACTGCCATGGCAGCTACAAGCAATATATTTGAAGCGTTAAAAATTGCTCCTCCTATCATGGCATTCAGAATATTATGTGGTTCCGCCTGTTTAATATCCTGAACAAAACCCCGTCCGCTTTCACCTGTACTTCCCATGGTAAACCCAAGTAAGATTGAAAACAGAAGAATCCCCAATACGTAATCCCAGTAAAAAAGTTCAAAACGCCATGATTTGCCTGTTAACTTCTGTGTGTTTCCCCATGAACCCCAGCAGATCATTGTGATGAAACAAAGGATTATAGCCAGAGTGTAACTTTGTGGAATAAACATGATAAGAAAGTTTAATGTTTAGAGTTTCAAGTTTGAAGCTTATTTTTCAAAAGAGAATTTCCATGATTCATTTTTCTTTGGTGCAGTTCGGAAAATAGTAGCAGAAGTAATATAGACCCTTGTTCCTGCTGATTCAGACCGTTTTTCTCCCTTAACTATGATTTTAATCTTATGATCACCTTGCTTAAGGTTCAAAACGTGCCAGATGCTTACTGTATGTTGCTGATTGGCAAAATTATAGTAAGTGTCGATTGTACGATGAAGATTCCCGTCAACATAAATATCAGCCTTCCCGCCATCTTTATACCAGTTGCCTTCGATTGACATGCCTGAGCCGTTGAAATCTATATCAAGCTCGTCGCCAATTTTCTCTGCGTACATCGACTGTTTCGTAACCTTTTTATCTTTTTCTGAAGTTACTTCAAAGGGTTTCCAGCTGCCTTTAAATATCCATCCGGTTTTATCAAAGACCGATACCGACTTGTCAAAGACCACATTCGGGAATGATACCTCTTCCACAGGAGGTGCTGCCAGCTGGGTCTTAACCAGAATATCTTTGTCATTTATCTTTCCTCCATCTCTTGTGATAAGGTAACGTGCATATTTTTCAGTACTGGTTACGGCAGAATTAAAAGAGTAAGTCGTATTTATGAATATTGAATCACCGATAGCTTTTACCCCTTCACGCATATTAACGGGTAGTCCGCTGAATCCTTTTATTACTCCCAGAACAGCCATTGCGTTTGAAGGATTACAGTCAGAATCCTGACCGCATCTGGTCGTAATTTCAAGGGTCTTCATGGGATCTCCTTCTCCATACAATAACCCCATAACAATATAGGCTCCATTCAGTTTGGCATCAATATTAAAGGTTGAACCTGCGCCACAAATATCTACGTCTCCCCATTTGCTTTCAAGTTCTTTCCACGCAAGCTGCCAGTCATAAGGATATTGTTTATAAAGAATAATAACATCGTTTATAATCTTATGATAGTCGCTTTCTGCCGGAACTGATTGCAGCGCTTTTCCAATTATTTTAAGAATATCTGACTCAAAAAATGCTTCTGAATAAAGAGCTCCGACAAAAATGCCACCGTATACTCCATCTCCATAGTTCATTATATGGCCAATCTTTTCTGCGATAGCTGAAGCTGTCTCAGGCATTCCCGGACACATAAATCCGATATAGTCAGCTTCAATCTGAAAATCAATATCATCTGCATGGATATTATATTCGGGGTTTCCGGAGGCCGGGACGAAAATGCTGTCATAGTAATTCTTCCTGGCCTGCATATTTGCATGCCATAGCGGATATCCTGCTTTTGCAAACATCTCCTGGAATTTTTTTGCAGGCGCATTGATGCCATACTTATCCATAGACATCAGGAATGTAAGTTGAACATATACATCATCCTGCCATAGACTGCCCTTAATATCAGAGGGTTTCCATATTATTGAATCTCTGAATATTTTGCTCTGAGCCCTGAATTCTGTGGGAGCACCGTAAGTAACACCTATCATCTTACCTGCCCAGCCACCTGCAATTTTGTCTTTCAGTACCTCAGGTTTAATCGCTCTGAAACCATCCGGTACACTTTTGCATGAAACTGCAGCAAAAATCAGAGTTGAGATTAAAAATAGCAGAATATTTTTTTTCATCTTTTAGGATTATTTATTTATGAAGGTATCTTATTTGTTCCACGGAGTGTCACAGAGGTAAACTGAGGTAAAAATTGTCTTTGTTATTTTCTTAACTCTGTGGCTCTCTGTGTCTTCTCTGTGTTTCTCTGTGTAACTATCTTTTCTTTAAAACAGGCTGATGCATCATTCTCTCCTCAATAAATGCACTTATCTGAGGTACAGGCATCTTTTGTTTTACATAAAACTGTTTTCCATCGGGGCTATTTTCCCAGGCGTTGCTTCCATCAGTTCTAACGACAATTTTTCCTCTGACAGTATCGAAGAAGCTCTCAGTTCCATAAACCCCGATAAGCACGGCTGTTTCATCCCAGCTCATTCTTCCGTTTTTGTCTTCTGCAGAAAGAGGAATACTGATTCTGAAAACATCTTTGACCGGACTATTTTTTATATCAGAATTAATCAGTTTTAAACCGGTATGGATTTCCGATCCAATCTCGAATCCTGTAAAAATTACCTCACCTGGCCAGTTCTCATAAACATATTTTGATGCTGACGAATCCATATAGATGTTAAATTCCCTGCCTTCAGGAAACCTGCCGGCCATCGATACTAATCTTTTTACCTTCCTGATTACCAGGTCTTTTCCTGCAAGAGGAGAAAAATTATCCGGTTTTGAATTTAGAAGATTGTTGAGATTAGTCAAAAATCCTACCGTAACAATTGTAACACTTTTGTCAGGTTGTGCGCTGAGAGTTTTTCTGTAAATTTCAACAGCATCAGCGACGTCAGACGTTGATTTTATCAAGTGAGGGTACCTGTCTACAATTGAATCAGCCCAATGTTGAGATGATCCAAGATTAACGCCATCAGTTTTCGGAGCTCCGACGGGCAGCTCACCCCTTCCAAAATAGGTATTAATAACATTTATAGATGGAGCAACCAGGTTATGCTTATTAGATGAAACTGTTGCAAGAATATCAACTTTCCCGCTATCCGCCATGGCATGAAGAAATGCGAGTGCGCCTACATCATCATAATCGGGACCCAGGTCAGTATCGAAAATGATCTTAACAACTTTATCGTTCTTTTTGGCTGAATGATTTGAACAACCATAAAAGAATAGAAAGCATCCGATTATCAAAAATATGAATTGTTTCATATGTGTTTATTAATCAATTTGTTTAAATTACCAGATTACACAAAGTTATACGTTTCTTTGCCTCCCGGGTTCATAAGGAATTTTCCTCCGAGGATTGTCTCGCCTGGAGCTGGTAGCTTTTCGGTCTTTATTACCATATCGGTATTTGAACTCCCGATTACAATTATTCTTCTCATTGAAAAATGCATATATAATCAACAATCATTCTTTGTGGAAATTCAGTAGAATTATCCGTGGAGCCTGACCAATTAACTATTAGAGGTACATTGTAGATAAAAAACTGACTTGAGTTGAAAGGATGGTTTCATACTGAATATAAAATAAAGATTTCCCCGGGTAAATTATTTTAATTCTAACCCTGGTTCTTCCAAAATTTTCAGTTCTACTTTTCTGAAATCAATATTTGTTCCTTCAGCCTGAAGAGCTATGTAGCCATCTTCAAGAACTGTTCCGGTTGGTACAGGATAGTTCTCAGGCAGGAGATAGCCTCCGATCTGGGGGCGGGAAACTACAAGAACGGTATCCCTGTCAATTACCATGGAAATAGTTTTTCCTCTGTGTACAATAATTTCAAGATTAACCCATTCATTATCATAATAATATTTTGAAGTTGAACTGACACAATGTTCGTTGGTAAATGATCCTTTATAATAAACAGTAGTGCCTGGAGTACAGATATTTGCAGTCTTTTGTTTAACCGAGTCGGTACTTCCCAGGAGTTGAACTTCAATAGACACCGGCCAGTTTTGTTTTACGTCCATGCTTTCAGGTGACTGGGAATGAACCATGACACCGCTGTTGCGATAGCAATAACTGGGTGCATCAGCCAGCAATTCACCATGGAACCTGTATTCGACCCTTAAGATGTAGGACGATAGTTTTTCTTTATAGAATAAGTGACCGAATCGATTATTAAACTTATCGAATTTGCCGTAATCAACTTCTAAAATTCCATTTTCCACATGGAAGAGGTTAAGCGGATTTTCACCTGACTTATAACCAGTTACCTTTGGAATCCATCCATCGAGATTTTTACCATTAAAAATTGATATCCATTTTCCTTCATTCTGTATATTAACCTTTTCTTTGTTCTCCGATCCGGATTGTCCATTGATTTTATAAGAACATAACATACAGAGTATGGCAACAGATAAAATCGTTATTTTAAGTTTCATTGTTATCTTTTTAATTAATTGTCTTAGTTTATTTCAATTAATCAGAGCTGCCAATGCAGCTCCGACCAGACTCGATTGTTTTACCTCCATGAACTCAACAAACCGCTCCCTCTCGCCTGACAAATATGCTCTGAGATACTTGTCAATCTGAGTTCTAAGGTTGTTAAGTTTATAATAGAAGGAACCTTCAACCGTAACCAGTATAGGACGCTCTTTTGTTTTGCCCTTATTTGTTTTAAGAACAACTGCAGCTAAATTTCCGGCAACAAGGAACGCTGCTCGGTCCAGAATGCAATTTACAATATTAAGACAGCTCTCAGTGTCAGTTGTATCCTTCATAAATGAACTTAAGGTGCTGCGACCAGATTTTGGATCAGTTATAAAAATATTAACTTCCTCGGAGGATAATTCCTGCAAAGCTAATAACCCGGAGGCTGTATCACTTGTGAAGACCCCTTCTTTTGCCGCAGTTTTTAATGTCAGAAGGCAAAGCGGGCCGAAATATCCGCCGGAGATCATTTTCTCAAAAGTATGACTTCCCGGGTTTGTTGTGGCACTGTCAAACTGGTGATCGAGATCAGTTCTTGGAGCCAATGAGAAGTTACCTGATTCGATATTTATGATCTGGCTTTTTGATGAGTCAAGACTTCTGTTTTTCAGAATATTGGGGTTGTTTTCAATATAACAGGTATTTGTCCCGGTTCCAAGGATATATCCTATAAACGAATCATAATCATGTCCAATCGAAGCTGATTTGCCGGCAAGAAGAGTCGCTACCGTATCATTCAGGAGAACAATTTGTTTTTCCGGCATGCCAAGCGCATCCAGCAGGTTTTTGCCAATAAGCTGACCAACCACCCCGGGAGCCTGAACCTCTTTGCAAAAATAAATAAGTCTGCCATCCTTATTCGGCAATATTTCAGAAGGATATGAAAAACAGAATCCAATCCTGTCGGTTTTTTCTGCAAGAGGTCTCACATAACTTGCTATTGTGTTAAAGAATTCTTCCTTTGATATTTCGCCTTCCAGACCCGGCATCTTATTATTTAAAACATTCTTTATTTCAAGTTTTCCGCTGCTGCTCACTTTAACCAGAGCTGCCCTGAAATTTGTTCCGCCTGCATCAATTGCCAGTACCGGCAGATCAACCTTGAACTTGTTATCTGCCTCAATATATGTTGGTATCATGCGGAGTGAACCGGCATCACTTTCAAGTCCCTTTAACATTTCTGATGTAAATGAATCAACCATGTTATGAATGTTGATTTCTTCAGTTCTCATCTTGTGTTCCGCCAGGAATCTTTTATAATCTTTCATATGTGCTGGTTTATTCAGAAAATGGAGCTCAAATATAAAAATATACACTGAAAATATAAGTTTATTTTATAATATTGTATACCCTATTTAATTAAACAAGATCCATTTCATTGATTTGAGAAGATTTTGGAGGACAATTTAAAGAATCGTTGATAACAAAATAAAAGGATGTCAATTGTAAAAACCATTGCAAAAATGATCGATCATTCGATCCTTCAGCCCACACATACCGATGAAGATCTCCTGAAACAATGTGAAGTTGCAATGAAATATGATGTAGCTTCTGTTTGTGTTAAACCCTATGCAGTTAAAGCGGCTATTGAAAAACTCAGGGGAAGTTCGGTTGCGGTTGGCTGTGTGATAGGATTTCCTCACGGAAATAGTTCCACTGCAGTAAAGATCTTTGAGGCTAAACAAGCCTGCTACGACGGTGCAAAAGAAATTGACATGGTAATAAATATTGGCAAAGCTCTTGGAGGAGACTGGGGATATGTTGAAGAAGAAATAAAGGCAGTTACGGATATTTGCCACAGCAATAATGCAATTGTTAAAGTAATTTTTGAAACAGACTATGTGACCAAAACCGGGGATAAAATACATCTTTGCGAAATATGTACACGCGTTGGAGCTGATTTTGTTAAGACGTCCACTGGATATGGTTTCGTAAAACAACCTGACGGTAACTACAACTATAAGGGTGCTATTCTGGCAGATGTAGAACTGATGAGGAAGCATTCGGGACCCAATGTCAGGGTAAAATGTGCCGGGGGAGTACGGACTCTTGATGATCTGTTGAAAATGAGAGAGGCAGGAGCAACCCGCTCAGGGGCAACAGCAACCGAGGCCATCCTTACAGAAGCTATGAAACGATTTGGGAACAAATAAAAATGCTTAACCATAAAGACACTAAAACGTCAGGATTCACCAAAAACAAATCTCTCTTAAGATGACCTTGGTGAGCCTTTGTGCCTTGGCGCCTTAGTGACAAAAAAGAAATAGTATAAATGGTAAACTAAAACTTTAAAGATGAAAAGATCTTTTTTTGCACTCTTTGTTATTTTTGTCCTTAGTTGTTCTTCACTTTTTGTTTACGGCCAGGATATTACCATGAGCCAGTCCAACAAGTCAGGTATTTACAGGAAAGGTCAGAAAATTATTGTTAAGGCTTTTGCAGAAAACCTGGCAGGGGATACCCTTCATATAAAAGTTTTTAAGAATAATAATCAATTGATCAATCAAAAAACTGTCATTATCGGTAAAGATAGCCTGATAGTTTATGAAGACATATCAGGGAAACCAGGTTCCATTATAGTCGAAACGAAGGCCGGGAAAGAAAATGCAAGTTTAGGCATGTTAGTAGATCCTGAGGAACTAAAGCCAGGTGCAAGATGTCCCAAAGACTTTAATCGCTATTGGAATAACCTCAAAAAAAGTTTAAATATCCTTCCCTGGGATATAAAAAAGGCAGTCGTTTTAGGAACTGAGAGTGATAAAGGTTATAGTTGCGAAGACGTTGAAGTCAATTGCCTTGGGCCGAAACCTGCTCGTGGCTATTTTGCCAAACCTGAAAATGCAGCTCCAAAATCACTTCCTATAGTATTGCTCGTACATGCTGCCGGAGTTAAGGGCTCGTGGTGCCGGTCGGAACCCGCGAATGCAATGAAGTATGCACGAATGGGCGCACTTTGTTTTGATCTGAATGCACATGGAATGCTTAACGATCAGCCGGACGACTATTATTCTGATCTTGAAAATGGCGAACTTAAAACCTACTGGTTGCAAGGATTAACAAACAAGGATGAAGTATATTTCAGAGGCATGTACTTGCGCCTGTTACGTACTATAGATTTTTTAACCCGGCAACCGGAATGGGATGGTAAACGGTTGCTTGTTATTGGAGAGAGCCAGGGAGGAGGGCAGGCGCTGGTTGCAGCGGGTCTTGATAACAGAGTGAGTGCAGTTGTTGCAATTGTGCCGGCTATGTGCGACTGGTTTGGTTCACTGAATGGCAGGATGGGCGGCTGGCCACAACCTTTTGAAACAGATGCTTCGAAAAAAGAAATGTTGAAAGCCCTNNTGCCATATTTTGATGCTGCAAATATTCTGAAGGATTCCAAAGCAATTATTTTTACCGAGATAGGATTGATTGATATGACTTGCCCATCAACTTCCGTTTATGCCGCAATCAACCAGGCAAAGGGTCAGAAATTCATTTACGCTGTTCCTTACCGGCCTCATCACCAGGCGGAAGGAGCCCTTGCGAAAAAGTGGCTTGAAGATTTTTATAAACCAAGGGAGTTATTTATTAGTAATTATCTGAAGTAACTTCATTATTAAAACTCTACTGAAAATGAAAAACAAGTTGTTATTTATTATCATCATTTTGATGTTTTGTCTTCAGCCAAAAGCACAAACAATAAATAAAGATTATATACTTCCCGGAAATGGATTAAAACAACATCCCTTTTTATATGTAGGTGAGTGGGATATACGTAATCCGACGGCACAATCAATGTTTCTTGTACGTGATGGAAAGATTGTCTGGCAATACTCCATTCCCCAGCGAACAGCTACAGGTCACATCCAGGAGTTCGATGATGCCACGCTGCTTTCAAATGGGAATATTGTCTATGCCTGTATGTCAGGTGCCGGAATAATTACGCCGGGAAAAAATCTGATCTGGCAGTATATCTGCCCTGAAGGAACTGAAACCCATTCATGTCAGCCAATCGGTAAAGACAGCGTACTTATGGTACTTAATGGTTTCCCAGGAAAAGTGTTGATATTTAATACCGCTACTAA
>PMNJ01000148.1 GCA_003162595.1 Bacteroidales bacterium
GATGACAGCCTTGACTATATCGATAAAATAGACAAGTTGCTGAAATCCTGAAATATATGCAGTACGAGCCAATAAAAAGATCACTCGGCAGATTCTTCGCAGGATCTCTGTTTCTGCGAAAGTCCCTCTATTTTCTGCTTGACCTGCTACTGCTTCGTACCTGGCATGTTAAAAAAGCATTGAGGAAGATTGCCCGTCAGTTTTCCGCAGAAGCCTCTGTTCTGGATGCCGGTTCAGGATTTGGACAATATACCTGGTGCATGAGCAGGATGAACAGACGATGGAAGTTCAAAGCTATTGATATCAACAAAGAACAAATAGACGACTGTAATATTTTCTTCGGAAAAGCAGGATTGTCGGACCGCGTTTCTTTTTATACAAGTGATCTCACAACTCTGAATGATATCGATTGTTATGACATCATACTTTCGGTAGATGTAATGGAGCATATTGAAGAAGATAACGTGGTTTTTCAGAATTTCTACAAATCGCTTAAAAACAATGGTATATTATTGATATCCACCCCATCGGATAAAGGAGGTTCTGATGTACATGGCGAGCAGGAAGAATCATTCATTGATGAACATGTAAGAGATGGATACAGCATTACTGATATAACCGAAAAACTTTCACTTGCCGGTTTCAGTACTATTGAGGCTGGTTACACCTACGGAAAACCTGGAAATATATCATGGCGGTTGTCTATGAAATATCCGATTAAAATGCTGAATATCTCTTATCTCTTTTTCATCCTTCTGCCTTTTTATTATTTGATTTTTTTCCCCGTTTCTATAATTCTTAACATTTTTGATCTCTGTTTAAATCACAAAACCGGAACCGGATTGCTGGTTACCGCCAGAAAACAAGAAAAGTGAAGCTCTCATTATACATAGCAAAAAGGTATCTGTTCGCAAAAAAATCACGGAATGCTATAAACATTATTTCAGCAGTTTCTGTGGCCGGAGTAGCAGTTGGCACAATGGCCCTGATAATAATCCTTTCCGTTTTTAACGGACTTGAAACAATGGTCAGCCATATCTTCAACACATTTGATCCCGATATTAAAATAACGGCTTCAGAGGGTAAAACATTTATTCCGGACACAGTCCGTCTGAAACTTCTTGCAAAAGTTGACGGACTCTCCTGCTATTCTCTTACTATTGAAGATAATGCCCTGCTAAAGTATGGTTCCCGGCAATATATTGCCACCATTAAAGGAATTGACGACAACTATGCTATGGTTTCAAATATCGACAGCTCTATGTGGGAGGGGGAATTTACGCTGAGAAACGATAAAGGCCGTCCATATGCTATCCCGGGTATCGGGGTTGCTACATATCTTGGTATCAGAGTAAACTTTATAACTCCTTTGGAAATAATTTTCCCGAGAAAAACAAGCCCTGGTACAAATATCAATGTCGAAAACTCATTAAATCATAAGTTTATTTTCCCTTCCGGGATTTTTGAAGTTGAAAAAGAATACGATTCCAAATATGTATATATCCCTATTGATATTGCACGGGAGCTGACTGAAACTGATAAAGGAGTCTCAACTATTGAGATTAAATTCAAGCAATATGCCAATCCACAGGCTGTCCAAAAGGATATTACAAAAATTTTCGGGAAGGGCTTTACAGTTCAGAACCGGTATGAACAACAGGCAATATTTTATAAAGTAATGCGATCCGAAAGGCTTGCAATTTTCTTCATCCTTACACTAATACTTATCATTGCTTCATTCAATATAATCGGCTCGCTCACAATGCTTATAATCGAGAAAGAGAGGGATATTGAGATACTAAAGAGCCTGGGTGCAAATAACAATCTTATCAAAAAGATTTTCATTTTTGAAGGATGGATGATCTCAATAATTGGTGCCCTTTCAGGAATTATTCTGGGTTTTGTCGTCTGCTGGCTGCAGCAGACTTACGGGCTTGTAAAACTTCAGAGTCAATCGCTTATCATGGATTCATACCCTATAGTTATGAAGATAAAGGACTTTATAATTGTCCCCGGAACTGTTCTTTTGATTGGATATTGGGCAGCATGGTATCCAGTTAGGTTTCTCACGAAAAAATATCTGAATAAAGACGTTTGACAAACAATTATTATAAATAATAAAACGCTATGACCAAGTTTGGTTTTCTCATATTGATCATAATTTCACAAATGGCAGTATCCTGTTCCGGCAGAAAGCCTAAGCTGGACAATAAACATCTGATTCCTGAAAAAGAACTGGTTTCATTATTAACAGATATCCACCTGGCAACAGGACTTCTTACTCTTCCGAGCATAAATGCATGGGCTTCTTCCCTTGACTCAATTACATCCTATTACCAGATTATTGAAAAGCATGGTTACACAAAAGAAATCATGGACAAAACAATGAAATACTATTTTTTTAAAGATCCCAAAAAACTAAATAAAATATATGATCAGGTTCTTGGAATATTAAGCGAGAGGGAATCCCATGTTGAAAAAGATTCTTTTGTTGTACTTGCACGTAATTTGAACCTCTGGCCAGGGAAGGATTTCTATTCAATTCCATCTCTTTCAGGCAACGATTCAACTATGTTTGATATAACATTGAGCAGAAGCGGTTATTATACACTTTCATTTTCTGCCACCCTTTTTCCCGATGATCAGTCGGCTAATCCGAGAGCAAGTGTATATTTAAGTTCTCCTGATAGTATTGAGACGGGAAGCAGGAAATACTATAATTCGATTGATTTTTTGAAAGATGGTCAACCGCATAATTACAAGCTGAGCATACCTGTTCCTGAAAATAAAATTCGTCATTTAAAAGGCTGGCTCTATGATTTTGATATCCCATTTAATAGTATTCAAAAACATGTTAAAATAGAAAATATCTCGCTTATCTATTCCAGACTGGCGATATGAAACGCTTTACAGCTCAATACATTATTACCAATACAGGTCCCGCTCTTAAAAGAGCTGTTATTACAGCTGAAGATGATGGGACAATAATCAGTGTCGAAGAAACAACAGGTGATCTGCAAGAAAAACATTCCACAGAGTTTTATAATGGTATCATAATTCCCGGTTTTGTAAATTGTCATTGCCATCTGGAGCTATCTCATATGAAAGGATCCAGCTCAAAAGGAATGGGGCTTGGAAGTTTTATCGAGCAGGTCAGAAGCAGCAGGGATAAAAATAAAGATAAGATACTGTCTTCTGTCTTTTCTGCTGATTATTCTTTATATAAGGAAGGAATAGTTTTATGCGCAGATGTATGTAATACTTCAGATTCCTTCAAAATAAAAAAAGAAAGCAGGATCAGTTACCTTAACCTTCTCGAAGTTTTTGGTCTTGACCCCGATAAAGCCGGAAAGAGAATTGATGAAATACTAAGTGTTGCTAAAATATCCAGGGAGATGGACCTTCCCTTTTCACTGGTTCCCCACTCGGCCTACTCGATGTCCCTCACTCTTTTCAGACTTCTCAGAAATGAAACTTTAAATAACAGGATAACATCTATCCATTTTATGGAGACGGACGGAGAAGAGACTTTCCTTAAAAACCAAACCGGGTCTCTGATGACGTCATATCAACGTTCAGGATTGATACCACCAGGGCTGGAAACAGCTAAAAGTCATGCGGAGGTCGTCCTGAATGAGGTAACAAAGTCAGGAAATCTGATTCTTGTGCACAATACTTTTGCTGACATAAATACAATAAGGCTTGTTATGGAGCGGGGTAATTTATTCTGGTGCCTCTGCCCTAATTCTAATTTATATATTGAAAACAGAATCCCGCCGCTAAATCTTCTTATTGAGGAGGGCTGTGAGATTGTTATAGGAACTGACAGTCTTGCCTCTAATAATAATCTTAGTATTCTTGAAGAGCTTAAAACACTTCAGTTTAATTTCCCGGATACCCCGGTTGAAGATCTTTTGTATTGGGCAACATTGAATGGTGCAAAGGCTCTTGGAGAAGAGAAGCGGTTTGGAAGTATTGAAACAGGTAAAAAACCCGGGCTACTGCTTCTTGAGAATGTGGATCTTCAGAATATGAAATTACTTCCTGAGAGTTCTGTTACTAGACTCATATAAGTAGCCCCATACCCTATTTAATTTTAATTCTGAATGGGAATTTAGGATTGCCGCACCCTCATTCGTCGGGTTCGTAATGACGCTACAAGTAAGATAATTTGTAATTGGGAGCGGAACCAAATTAAATAAAAACTACGGTCATTGCGAGGATCCCGATGAAATCGGGAGACGAAGCAATCTCACTGAATATTCTGCGAATTGTATTAATTTTGTCCCCTTAAAAGCAAACATAATGGCCACATTTCTTTTTGATGAAATAATTTTCGGACCGGTCAGGAGCAGGCGGTTAGGTGTCTCGCTTGGAATAAATCTGTTGCCGACTAAAAGAAAAATCTGCAATTTTAATTGCATTTATTGTGAATGCGGCTGGACACGGGATATTGAAAAAGCTGTCAGCCAACTGCCCCGACGTGAAGAAGTTTATAATGCTCTTGAGAGCAAACTTTCTGAGTTGAATAAAAAAAGCATTATCCCCGATGTGATAACTTATGCAGGTAACGGAGAACCCACTCTCCACCCTGATTTCCCCGGGATAATTGATGACAGTATAATTTTAAGAGATAAGTACTTCAAAAAAACCAGAATTGCTGTTTTGTCAAATGCAACAACAATCTCAAATCCATTAATTAAAAATGCTTTGCTAAAAGTCGATCAGAATATTCTTAAACTCGACTCTGCATTTGATTCCACAATTAAAATACATAACCAGCCAAGAGTTAATGTAAATGTTGAAGAGCTTATTAACAACCTCATTGGATTCGATGGAAAGCTGATTATTCAGACACTCTTTCTGCGCGGAATGTATAACGGCAAATTAATTGATAATACCACCCGGGTTGAAATCAGAGAATGGCTTAAAGCAATTGAAAGAATAAAACCCTCTGAAGTTATGATCTATACGATTTCCAGGGATACTCCGGAGGGCTCCAGGCTAAATAAAGTACCGCTCAAAGAACTAAAGGAAATAGCTGCATTAGTAGAATCGATAGGTATCAGAACACAGGTTTCCGGTTAAGATTGAATAAAAGTTACAACATACTCATTTGTCCCCTGGAATGGGGATTGGGTCATGCCGCCCGAATGATCCCTCTTGCAATAAAACTGCAGGAGATGAATAATAATGTTATTATTGCCTCGGGAGAAGAACATTTATCGCTTTTCCGGAGTGAATTACCCGGATTATCTTATATCAGCTTTCCGGGCTTTAAACCAGGTTATTCCCGATTCCTTCCTCAATATATTTCACTGTTCTTTAAAATTCCTCTTCTTCTGTACCATATAATTGTGGAACACCACAGACTAAAAAAAATTATAGCAAAGTATGACATTGATATAATAATCAGCGATAACCGTTTTGGTTTATGGAACATGAAGGTCACCTCGGTGTATGTAACCCATATGCCCCTGATTCCTTTCCCAAAACATCTGAAATTNNTTGCCCGGCGATATGAATCTTACAGGCAGGTTATCACACGGCATAAAACTGCCTTGTAATGTAAGGTATATTGGGATTTTATCAAGGTTTATCTATACAGACCAACCCCTCAATGAGAATACGGTCAAATTTCATCATAACACTGTAATGCTTTCAGGGCCGGAACCTCAAAGGGAAATTCTTAAGCAGAAGCTTGTAACGCTTCTGAAAGACAAAGAACCAATTACAATTATGTTTGAAGGAAAGCCGGGGAAAAGAGGTGAGATTGTCACCAATGGAAATATTACCTTTTATAGCCACCTTTCTGCCTTTCAGATGAAAGAGATAATATCAGGCAGCGATAACATTATCACCAGGTCGGGTTACTCAACAATTATGGAGCTTGTGAGTCTGAACTGCACTGCTTTGATTATTCCCACACCAGGGCAAACCGAACAGGAATACCTGGCTGAATACCTTTCAGAAAAGGGGTGGTTCTATTCTGTTTCCCAGAGTGAAATAACTGCAGAAATATTACTCCGTAAGGGGAAAACTCTATGTCATGGTGAAATAAAAAGGCAAAGCCATATCCTATTAACTGAAGCGTTAAATGAGCTTCTGGAAAAGCATCATAGAAGCAGTTAATCCAAAGAATCCGGCAAATAATCCGACCCACACCTGCTGAGGGCTATGGAGATTTAGTTTTAATCTCGATGAAAGTATCAATCCTCCTGCGATTATTACTGAAATAAGATACCAATCTAACGGAGTCAACATTTTTAAAGAAAGCATCAATACCAGACCTATAAGTGCACCAGCCCCAACAGAATGCAGCGAAATTTTCCACCATAAATTGATCAGGGTAATCATGAATGAGAGAAATGCTGACGCAAAAATAAATGATTTCAGGAATAGAGGAATCGGGAGCCGGAAAATTATAAATGAAGTAATACAATAAAGGATAGTTGTAATTATCAGTGGAATATTTCTTTCTTTTCTTTCAGTGATGGCCCAGGAGGTGATAATATTTCTGTGAATGAAAAAAGGTAAAAAGGAAAGAGGTAATAAAATGTTATTAACCAGCATTATCAGCAATAAAAGTTTCTTCACATTAAAAGGAAGATACCCCAGCAAGGTTGGTGCTGAAAATATTATTGCCATTCCATAGACAGGCATCAGTAAAGGATGAAAAACTATGGAGATTATTTTAGCCGGTTTTACGAGTAGATCTTTCGGTTCTTCAGTTTCCATGAAGTAAAATTTATTTTATAATAACAATTTATATTTAAGTTTTCCTATTCTAATGAACTCACCCCCCACCCCCTCTCTAATTCTTAAAGAGGGGGCATAACTAACTTAATATCTTGTTATTTCCCCCTCTTTACGAAGCAGAGAGGGGGAAATCCTGAGCGGAGCGAAGGAAGGGGGTGAGTACATTATATCTCTCTCCTGAGTCGTGCAACAGGAATATTTAGTTGTTCGCGGTATTTTGCTACTGTCCGGCGTGCTATCTGGTAACCCTTTTCCTGGAGAATATCGGTGAGGCTCTCATCTGTCAATGGTCTGCGTTTTTGCTCATTTTCAATACAATCCTGTAGAATCCGCTTTATCTCGCGGGTTGAGACTTCTTCTCCGCTGTCTGTCTGAAGTCCTTCTGAAAAGAAAAACTTCAGGGGAAATATTCCAAAATGGGTCTGAACAAATTTACTGTTGGCTACTCTTGAGACAGTTGAAATATCGAGACCTGTCATTTCAGCAACATCTTTCAGGATCATTGGTTTTAGCTTTGTCTCATCACCGTCAATGAAGTACTCCTGCTGATATTCGAGAATAGCATTCATTGTAAGAAGTAAAGTGTTTTGTCTCTGTTTAATAGCATCTATAAACCATCTGGCAGAATCGATTTTCTGCTTCACAAAAAGTACAGCATCTTTCATCTCTTTTTTCTGGCTTTTAGCTTTGCTGTAAGCGTGAAGCATTTCGCTATATGCGGAACTTAATCTTAGTTCGGGAAGGTTTTTTGAATTAAGATGAAGGTCAAAGCCATCCTCAGAAAGCTCCAGGATGAAATCGGGGATTATCGGTTGTGAAGTTTTATTAAATGGATCGCTGTAAACTCCTCCCGGTTTGGGGTTTAGTTTTAAGATCTCATCGATGGCAGCTTTAAGGTTATCTTCGGTGATGCCAAGCCGTGAGATGATCTTATCGTAATGTCTTTTCGTGAATTCTTCAAAATACAAATCAAGAATTGTATGTGCAAGCTTCGTGGAAGGTTGCGAAGTGTCGCGTTTTTCAATCTGCAGCAAAAGGCATTCCCTGAGAGTTCTTGCACCGACTCCTGCAGGTTCAAGATCCTGAATTATCTGAAGGACCTCTTCAAGTTCACTTTCTGTTGTTTCAACATTCTGAAGGAAAGCAAGATCATCAACGATGTTTATCAGTTCTCTTCTCAGGTATCCATCTTCATCAATATTACCCAGGATGTATTCTCCAAGAATTTTCTGTTTATCGTTAAGATCCCTCAGACCAAGTTGTGATTCGAGATGTTCATGAAATGAAAATCCTACAGAAAAGGGGATTTCGGTTCTTTTATCTTCATCCTTGCTGTAGTTCTTTTCCTGAAGGCGATAATCAGGGATATCATCTTCCTCTATATAATCATCGATTGTGAATTCCTCCTGGTCTTTATCTTTCTCATCGAACTGATCATCTTCTGTCTCTGCAGGAATATCTTCTTCCTCGGAGCCCTCCTCAAGTGCAGGGTTTTCTTCAAGCTCTTTTTTAATACGCTGTTCAATCTGCAAAGTAGGAACCTCCAGCAGTTTGATCATCTGGATCTGCTGCGGGGAAAGTTTCTGAAGCAATTTCTGCTGTAACCTTTGCTTTAACATCTTTTCTCCCTAATTTATATATCCGGGAATCAGACTCTATTAAAATTCAGCATTCTTCGGTGTTCTTGGAAATGGGATTACATCACGTATATTTAACATTCCTGTGACAAACAATATTAATCTTTCAAACCCGAGACCAAATCCACTGTGAGGCGCGGAACCGAATCTTCGCGTGTCGAGGTACCACCAGAAATCCTTTTCCTGCAACTTCAGCTCTTTAATACGTGAAAGCAGCCTGTCATATTGCTCTTCTCTCTGAGATCCGCCTATTATTTCGCCAATCCCGGGGAAGAGAACATCCATGGCTCTGACAGTTTTGCCATCGTCATTCTGTTTCATATAAAATGCCTTTATTTCTTTCGGATAATCAGTAAGAATTACCGGCCGTTTGAAGTGCTCTTCAACCAAATACCTTTCATGTTCGGCCTGCAGGTCGCGGCCCCACCCGACAGGATATTCCCATTTTTTCCCTGAGGATGTAAGAATTGAGACCGCCTCGGTGTATGTAATTCTTACAAATTCATTGTCGACGACAAATTTAAGCCTTTCAAGAAGGGCTTTGTCAATCATATTATTAAGAAATTCAAGATCTTCGTGGCAGTTATCCAGCGCATATTTGATAATATATTTAACAAAATCTTCTGCAAGATCCATGTTATCATTCAGGTCATAGAATGCCATTTCAGGTTCTATCATCCAGAATTCGGCAAGGTGCCTCGGTGTATTGGAGTTTTCGGCCCTGAAAGTCGGTCCGAAGGTGTAAATATCTCCAAGAGAAAGAGCACCAAGTTCTCCTTCAAGCTGACCTGAAACTGTCAGATTTGTCTGTTTTCCGAAAAAATCGTTGCTGTAATTAATGGAACCATCACCATTTCGAGGCATATTATTGAGATCCATGGTGGTAACCTGGAACATCTCCCCGGCTCCCTCAGCATCACTTCCTGTAATAATGGGAGTATGAAGATAGACGAATCCTTTATCATTAAAGTATTTGTGAATAGCGAATGCCATAGCATGTCGAATTCTGAAAACAGCCCCGAATGTATTTGTTCTGAAGCGCAGATGAGCATTCTCTCTGAGAAATTCCATCGAATGCCCTTTCTTCTGAAGAGGGTAAGTTTCAGCATCGCTTTTCCCATAAAGTTCAATGGAGGCAGCGTTGATCTCAACATTCTGACCCTGTCCCTGCGACTCAACCAACTTACCGTGAACAGCTATACAGGCTCCCGTTGATATCTCTTTTAAAAGATTCTCGTCAAAAGTAGCGGCTTCAACAACTATCTGGATGTTGTTTATTGTAGATCCGTCATTAAGAGCAATAAATAGAATGTTTTTGTTTCCCCTCTTGGTTCTTACCCATCCTTTTACCAGTACATCTGATCCCAACACCGGGTTGGATAACAGGTTTTTTACCTTAATTCTTTTCATCATAAGCATTTAATGTCAAAAAAACAGATGTGCAAAAATAGTAAAATGTTAACCGCAAAGGCAGAAGAGTCCTCATTAATTTCTTCATGGCACTATTTTTGTGCGTCAGTATCTTCTTAATCAGTTTATTTGACCGGTAATGATAATATTTACCCTTTATCAGAGTTATTAATATTAAAGCACAGAGCTCAGGGCAAAGGCATAGGGTGGAGAACTCAACATATAATACTCTGCGCTCAGCGCTTAAAGAATGGAATTGGTTTGAAAATTGGCAAAATCTGAATAACTTTGGATATAAATTCAAAATAATCAGGAATTATGGAAGAACCGAAGAAACTTATAGTTGTACCATGGGATTTTTCTCATGTTGCTGAAAACGCATTAGCACATGCGGTAAAAATAAGCCGTATGGTAAACAATGATATATGTCTTTTGCATATTGTAGACTCAGGCGTCACACCCAGGGCTTATGCAGAAAAAACCACGCATCTGAAACGCCTGGTTGAAGAAAACGGGAGAAAATATAATGTTACCATTGTTTACCATATTTCCAAAGGAAGTATTTTTTCTGCAATAGCCGAATTTGCAAATGAGAAAGAAGCTAATCTCGTTGTAATGGGCACACATGGGATGAAAGGTTTACAAAAGCTTACCGGTAGCTGGGCATTAAAAGTCATTGTAAAATCAAAGATCCCGTTTATAGTTGTCCAGGATCCTCCTGCTGATCAGGAGAGATATCATAATATTGTCTTTCCAGTCGATTTCAGGGGAGAGAATAAGGAAAAGATAAAGATGGCCATTTTTATGGGGAAATATTTTGAGTCGAAGATTCACATGCTTGTTTCCGTAAGTACCGACAAAAATATATTAAAAAAGACAAAAATTAATTTGAATTATGCGATCAAATATCTGATTCAAAATAATATAGAGTACGAGATCCACGATATGCCTAAAGGCAACATAGCTGAGCAGACAATTGATTTCGCTCAGAAGATCAATGCCGACCTGATATTGATTGTGACAACCAAGAATATCACCTTTGCCGATTATATTCTCGGTGCGTCAGAACAACAGATAATTGCTAATAGTTCCCGTATTCCTGTATGCTGTGTTAATCCATTGGCATCTTTTGCAAGTGTAGGACAATTTATGGGTGGCTGGGGNNCTGGGGATCATAATAGAATCCCCATATATTATCTTTACAACAGGTAATGAATACATAATATCCATATTATGTCCATTGTAATTCAGGGTGTCTCAAAATTTTATGGCGTACAAAAAGCCCTCGATAATATCTCGTTCGAAGTAAAGACCGGCGAAATAGTCGGGTTTATCGGACCCAATGGTGCCGGAAAGTCAACGATGATGAAGATCATTACCGGTTTCATACCCGCATCTTCAGGTAAAGTAAGTGTTAATGGTCTTGCTGTTGAAGCTGATAATCCGGAAGTCAAAAAGCAGATTGGTTATCTTCCTGAGAATAATCCTCTTTACCCGGAAATGTATGTCAGGGAATATCTTGGTTTCGTGGCTTCAATTTATAAGACAGGGGTATCAGGGAAAAAGCAGACGGATAATATAATTGAATTAACCGGACTCGCACCTGAACAGAATAAAAAGATTGGTTCACTCTCTAAAGGATACAGACAAAGAGTGGGTCTGGCACAGGCTTTAATCCATAATCCTGCTGTACTTATACTGGATGAAGCTACGACCGGCCTTGATCCCAATCAGATAGTTGAAATACGAAACCTCATAAAAGAAGCCGGAAAAGAAAAAACGGTGATGCTTTCAACACATATTATGCAGGAGGTTGAAGCCATTTGCAACAGAGTGATAATCATCGACAAAGGGGTAATTGTTGCTGATGAAGAAAAGAGTAAAATATATTCTAAAATCAAGCGCCCCAAACAGGTTATTCAGGTTGAGTTTGATAAGGATACAATGAATTTGCCACTGGCTGAAATTAAAAACGTGAGCAGTGTGAAAAAAATCCATGATAACGTATGGCTTATTGAGGCGGAGGGGGATGAGGACATACGTCCTTTTATTTTCAACTTTGCAGTAAAAAATAATCTTACTGTCCTTTATTTGAATAAACAGGAAAATAATCTTGAAGATGTCTTCAGGCATCTTACCAACGGATAAACTATTTGCTATTGCGATTTTTTTTTTGTTCCTTTGTGCCGTACGATATTAGTGGAAAGATTTGTGCTGATTGCAACCACAGGAAAAAAATGCTAAACCGCGGATAATTCCCCTTTTACAATCAACCTATCTTCCTGTTTAATTATTAATAATTAATTAAAAATATTATTATGGGATATTTATTTACTTCCGAATCAGTATCAGAAGGGCACCCCGATAAGGTAGCTGATCAGATATCAGATTCTTTGCTTGACGAGTTTCTTCGCTGGGACCCGGAATCAAAAGTTGCCTGTGAGACATTTGTAACAACCGGACTGGTCGTTTGTGGCGGGGAAGTCCGCACAACAGGATGGGTTGATCACCAGGAGAGTGCCAGAAGAGTAATACGTAATATCGGATATACAAAAGCCGAATACCGTTTCGATTGCGACTCATGCGGTGTTATTTCTACTATACATGAACAATCGAGCGATATTAATCAGGGGGTTGTTCGTGACAAACCTGAAGAACAGGGAGCAGGTGATCAGGGAATGATGTTCGGCTATGCCTGCCGTGAAATGGATAATTATATGCCTTTAACCATTGAGCTTGCCCACAGGCTTCTGCAGGAACTGGCGGCAATAAGACGTGAAGGCAAACAGATGAAATATCTCAGACCCGACAGTAAATCTCAGGTTACTGTTGAATATGACGATAATAACAAACCTCTCCGGATAGATACTATAGTTATAAGCACCCANNTTTGTTCTGCCAAAAGACAAATCACACAAAGCCGAACAGGTTGCTGAAAAAGCTATGCAACAAAAGATAGGTAAAGATATTGAGAAGATTCTCATACCCAGAGTTAAAAAAACACTTCCTGCAAGAATTCAGAAACTATTTAATAACGACTTTAAACTACTGGTCAACCCCACAGGAAAATTTGTTATCGGAGGGCCTCATGGGGACACAGGGCTGACTGGCCGTAAAATCATTGTTGATACTTATGGTGGACATGGGGCTCATGGTGGAGGTGCATTTTCGGGTAAGGACTCATCTAAAGTCGACAGATCGGCTGCTTATGCCGCACGTCATATTGCAAAGAACCTTGTGGCAGC
>PMNJ01000296.1 GCA_003162595.1 Bacteroidales bacterium
GTGAAGGAATCATAATTATCAATAACCAAAATCTTCTTCATTTCATTTGCAATTAATTATTACTTAATATTTTCAGCCAATTCAACAGCGTTTCTGAGTGCCCCAAGCTTATTATTCACTTCCTGTAGTTCTTTCTCTTCATCAGAAATAGCTACAATGCCGGCCCCGGCCTGGTAATAAAGTGTATTAGCTTTACTCAGGAATGTTCTGATCATAATGGCATGGTTAAAAGTGCCTCTGAAGTCGAGGAATCCGATAGCTCCTCCGTAGTACCCTCTTCTCTGATTTTCACATTTATCTATAATCTTCATTGCCATATACTTAGGAGCTCCGGAAAGTGTACCTGCCGGGAACGTAGCAGACATCATATCTGCAGTTGTAGTTCCCTCCTTAAGCTCTCCTGAAACAGCAGAAACGAGATGAATAACATGTGAATAAAACTGAACCTCCCTGTAGCTTTCAACTTTAACATTCCTGGCATGCCGGCTTAGATCGTTGCGTGCAAGATCAACCAGCATAACATGTTCTGCATTTTCCTTCTCGTCGGCAGCAAGCTGCTGTGCGAGAAGCTTGTCATTTTCATCATTACCGGTACGCCTGAAAGTTCCTGCGATCGGATTGATATAAGCTTTGCCATTATTAATCTTCAGATGTGCTTCAGGAGATGATCCGAATATCTTATAATTACCGTAATCAAAATAGAAAAGATAGGGAGAGGGATTGATCGATCGTAAAGCCCGGTAAACATTGAACTCATCACCTGTGAATTGTCGCGAGAATTGCCTTGATAAAACGACCTGAAAAACATCCCCGAGATAGCAATGTTCTTTACCTTTGCTGACCATCGCCCTGTACTCGTCATCAGAAATGTTCCTGTCTTCCTCCCCAACGGTATTAAAGGAGTAAATTGCCACATTTCTGCTGTTCAGTAATGATTCAATCCTGTCGGGTTCCCTGGGTTCGTCGTTTATCTGGTTTTCAATTATCTGTAATGTATTCTGATAATGGTTTATAGCTATAATATATTTATAAAGATGGTACCTGGCATCGGGAATTTTATAAGAGCAGTCTAAATCATGTTTTAATTCAATCTTCTCGAAATATTCTACGGCATCGTATGATAAATAACCGAATAGTCCGTTTACAGGAATATCTTCCTGCAAATCCAATTGAATAAATGCGTTTGTAAATACTGAAAATCTCGTATTAAAGGTTTGTTTATCAATTATTTCTGTAGTGATTTTTGACCCGTCCGGGTAAGTTTCTGTTACAAATCCGTTATCAGCTTCGAACCCGGCCAGCGGCTTCATACATATATATGAATAGCTGTTTTCATTTCCATGATAATCGGAGCTTTCCAGCAACAGGGAATTTGGATATATATCCCTTATTTTCAGATATATGCTTACCGGGGTTATTATGTCGGCAAGCAGCTTCCTGGATAATGTTCTGATTTTAAATTCTGCCATAGCATTTGTTTAATTATTCTCTATCATTTTTTCAAACCTTGAACGACTGTGAAATCAAAAAGGCCTGTCGTGAGTACGACAGGCCGCTTATTAATATCTTATAATATTATATACAAATAGCTGGAAGTCTCACATAATTAAATGAAATTTAATTAACCACCAACGCCAATATGTATAAATTGCTTTCATTTTAATATCTCGTCCGACTGCAAATGTATAATTAGTTTTTGATTAAACAAATTTATTGGCGTTTAGTCACCTGGAAGCTTCACTTTATACTCAATTCATTTTTGATTTAAAGTCTCCCGGAGTGGAGAAAACTGACCTGATAATATCAAGGGACATGCCACCGCATGTCCCTGTAAGGAAAACTTCCAAATTAATCTTAAATGTCTTATAGGAAGTATTTATTTTTTATCATATACCAATGATGTTTTCATTTCTCCGTCAGGCATCGTGTTTGACGTTTCAATCTTCAGTGTTTTGTCTCCGTCTAACGTCCAGATTTCTGACGCTTTCATCTCCATATTATCTCCATTCATATTGAACACCGTTGAGGAAGCGATGGTTATTGATTTATTGTCGGCCGACCATTTAACGGTTGATTTTGTTTTTGAATCCTTAAAGCCGGCATTCTCACATTCCTTTCCATCCAATGTGTATTTACCCGTCATTTTCATCTCCTGCCCATCAGGAGTGTTCAGAGTCCTGTCTATGGAAAGGTTGTTCCCTTCCTGTTTAACTGTCAGAATCGATGCAGCCATACGGAATTGAGCATCTCCGAAATTGCTTTTTGATTCATTTAGAGCCCAGTCCCCGGAGAAATTAATTACTGTATTTTGAGCAGAAACCTGTACAAAGAAAATTACCGAGAGACCAAGTACCATCAGCAGCCTCATTTTTTTCATACCTTTTTGTCCTGAATTTTTCGAATTTTTCATTTCAATACGTATTAAAAGGTTAAAACTCCTTAATCACTTTTTTATAAATCTATTCAAATATATGTATAAAAGAAAACAATATATACTGACCACCTTAATTAACCGACCAGTACGATTATTTTATGGACTGAATCTTTAGATCAGACGAATATACGTAATTCTCTCAAAGTCTATTGATTTAACCTGATTCTAAGAACTGAATCTGAGATCCATGACGACCACATAGCAATATTTGTAATCTCTTCATCTGTGAACCTATGTGCTTCTCTCTGTAACTAAAGAAAATTTTTATCGAGGAATTCCTGAAATTTCGCTTTATACTGGTCGCTGACAGGAATATATTCCTTTCCGAATACAATTCTGCTTCGTTCAATCGTATCGATTTTTTCAAGGTTGACAATGAAAGAACGGTGGACCCTCATAAATTTATTTCCGGGAAGCTTTGATTCAAGAAGTTTCAGTGATGTCAGTGAAAGAACAGGCTTAAGCGAATTCTGAGTATATACTTTTACATAATCTTTAAGCCCTTCAATATAAAGAATATCATTAAAATTTATCCTTTTGATTTTATAATCCGATTTGAGAAACAGGAATTCATT
>PMNJ01000247.1 GCA_003162595.1 Bacteroidales bacterium
CCGTACATTACTCCGATCTTTATCGGGCCAATAATTGACATATAGCCAGCACCAACACCAATACCTGTAAGAAGGGAAAACCCGGCACTACGATTTGCTTCCTGTGCAGCTGCAATATTTGCCATGAAATTCAAATGAAAGTTCTCAAACAGTTCCATATCGAGATTAGTCCTGAACACTGCCAGTTTCTTTACAGGAATTTCATTCGGCTGGAAGCCAACCATAGGAATGGACCTTTTATATACTGATTCAATACCTCCGAGAAGATAAAAATTGTTTTGTGCTGAAACCGAATCAGATTTAGTGATATATAAGATATCTCCTCCTATTGAAAATGTCAATCTCGCGGAAGTTGAGAAATAATGATCAATCGATCCATGGAGAGTATAGAATCTGTCAAATGAAAACTCTCCCTGATTATTCAGTCTAAAGTCAGATTTAGAAGAATCAGTTTTTAGTTCTGCGGACTGCAGTTTTGAAGTACTTACGGAAAAGTCTAAAATTGTTCCCCTATGCGGGAAATGTTTATTGTCAATACTATTAATCTGATAATTATAGGTTGCGGTCAGGTAATTATATGAAAAGTTTTTTAAATGAGCATCGGAAATATAATGTAACAACAGATTCAGGTTTTCATAGTTTGCTGAGATGCTCATCATATTATTAAGCCCTATTCTCTTGTTTATTGAGAGCCCCGGCGTGAAATTTCTGCTGACAACTTCCCCCTTTTCATTTCTTAATTCCAAGAGTGGGAGCATGACATTATCGGAAGATAAATTCGCTGATAATCCGTATATCTGATTTCTGTCAATAAACTGCTGGTAGTTTAGATCAACTCTGTAATACTGTCCGATACGCGACTCTAAATTAATTACGGACCTTTGAGTTAAAAGGTTTTTTATTGACATCTCAAATATAAGTCCGGATTGAAGGGCATTGTCATAGTGAACAGATCCATAAAGCATTGCTGCCGGTTTTTCGATACAATCGATAACCAGTATTAGAGAATCATTCCGGGAAAGGACTCTGTATTTCACTTTGTCGAACCATGCTTTCCCATACAGCAATTCAATCCCGTCAGTAAGAAGTTTTCTGTCTACTTCTTTTCCGGGTTTGATATCCAGAACACCTAGTATTTGTTCTTTGGAGTAGCTTTTATTACCGGTAATTTCAATCTTTTTGAATGTATACGTTTTTTCCCCGAGTATAGACACTATCGGTTTTTGTGCTCCGATGTGGTTAAGAGAGTCTGCAAGTTTTCGGAAATATTCTTTATATGGAAGTGCAGCCTCATAACCCCGGTTGATAAGTGAGTCAACATTGTCAAATTGAAATATTGAAAGTTTATTCATATTCGGTTTGATAAGCACATCAACCTTTTTTTTCTCCTCTTCAAAATCAGTCAGGCTACGGAACATGGCAATCTGTTCCATTATTCCNNGTAAAAATTGATGGCACTGAAAAACTTGCTCTTATTGCATCAGGAAGGTACCCTGATTTAAGGTCAATTATTTTATAGTTTATGATATCAGTAGCAACACATAAAAAAGGGATCGGCAGCTTTGAGAAGTCATTAATATCTGCAGCTGGCCACGCAAAAAAGCTAAGCATGTTTTCAGCCTGCTGTCCGTTTATGAGGCCCGATGGGAGCACGACTTTCCGTAAAGAAAGAGGTAGTGAGACTGCGCTATTGGAAAAATGTTCTTTTTCAAGGAAAATCACTTTGTTCAGAGGAATATTATTTGAGAGGATAAATTTCCAGTTTATGCTTTTTAATATTTTCTGTAAGCTGTCAGCTGAATATCCTAATGAATACATACCCCCGATAATGCTNNCCATGTGCACCACCCCCGCTAAGGACCAACCCTATACGTGGTCTGACCTGAACATTCTGAGCATTAATATTTATAATGTTGCAAAATAAAAACAGGAAGGAAAGGCAATTTATTAATATTAGTTTTTGCAGAGATTGTGAGAATGAGAGGTAATAGGTGTTCATATATAGCATCTTAGAATGCTGCTGATTAATAGCACATTTCTTTGCAAGATAGTTATTTTAAGTAATTTAGCAGTGTGAAAACTCAACATTTTTTCGATAACAGATGGCTCCCTACCACTAAAAAAGAGGTCGATTTACTCGGGTGGGAGGAAATAGATGTAATAATTTTCAGTGGCGATGCTTATGTTGATCACCCTTCATTCGGACCGGCAGTTATAGGAAGAGTAATTGAGGATGAGGGATTTCGTGTCGCTGTAATAGCGCAGCCAAACTGGAAGGACGATTTAAGGGATTTTCGCAAACTGGGTAAACCGAAATACTTTTTTGGTGTAACTGCAGGAAACATGGATTCGATGGTCAACCATTATACTGCTTTGCGCCGGCTGAGATCCGATGATGCGTATACTCCAGGAGGTAAAGCCGGCTTCAGACCCGATTATCCGACAATTGTTTATACCAAAATTCTAAAGGAGATATTCCCGGATGTTCCTGTAGTGATAGGAGGTATAGAAGCTTCAATGAGAAGGTTGACGCACTATGATTACTGGAAAGACAAACTTGAACCTTCAATACTGATTGGCAGTGGAGCCGACATGCTTATTTACGGTATGGGTGAACAACCTGTCAGGGAGCTTTTAAAGCTATTATCCAAGGGAATTCCATTTTCATCCTTGAAAACTATACGCCAGACATCAATCGTTATAAAAAATGATGAACAATTACCGGTACAGAAAAAATGGAAAGATATCTCACTTCATTCTTTTGAGAAATGTCTGAAGGATAAAAAACTGTTTGCAGAAAATTTTATAATGTTTGAAAAGGTATCAAATAAATCAGAATCTGCCAGACTTAGTGAAGCAACGGGTGATTTAAAAGTGATTATCAATCCTCCATTTTCCCCAATGAATGAGGCAGATGCTGACCGCACATTTGATTTACCCTATATGTATCTACCTCATCCCCATTACAATAAGAAGGAAGATATCCCGGCTTATGAAATGATAAAATATTCAGTGAATATTCACCGGGGTTGTTTTGGAGGATGCAGTTTCTGTGCTATAGCTGCACACCAGGGGAAACAAATAGTAAGCAGATCAGAAAGGTCAATAATAAAAGAGATAGAGAAGATTATCGAATTACCTGGTTTTAAAGGTTATCTCTCTGATCTGGGAGGACCATCGGCTAATATGTACAGGATGAAAGGCAAAGATATGAAATTATGCAAGGTTTGCTCAAGACCCTCATGCATATGGCCCGCAATTTGTAAGAATCTGAATACCAACCATAAAGAGCTGACTGACCTCTACAGAAAGGTAGATAGTTTAGAAGGGATTAAAAAGTCATTCATAGGAAGTGGAATCCGATATGATTTATTGTTTCCTGAATGGAACAAAAGCGCCGGCAGAGACGAAGGTGAATATCTTGAAGAGCTGATCACAAACCATGTCTCAGGAAGGTTAAAAGTAGCTCCTGAGCACACTTCACCACATGTTTTATCATCGATGCGAAAGGTTCCGTTCGAACTGTTCAGAAAACTTAAAAAACGTTTTGATAATATCAGGCTTAAGAATGATCTTAAATATGAGTTGATTCCATATTTCATCTCAGCCCATCCGGGATGTACGGATGCCGACATGAAGGACCTTGCGGCAGAGGTGAAAAGTCTGGGCATAAAACCCGAGCAGGTTCAGGATTTTACACCGACTCCTATGACGCTGTCAACCTTGATGTATTATACAGGAATTGATCCATATTCAGGCAAAAAGGTTTTTGTGGCCAGGAATATAGAAGAAAAACGGAGGCAAAAGGAATATTTCTTCTGGTATAATAAAAATCCGAGAACCATTAACCGAAAAGTACATTAAGGATACCCGATGGTGTAGGAACGTTGCATGCAACGTCCCTACACAGCTACCAGGTAGTTGACGGATTTGTTTGCTGATACCGCATAATCAATTTCACTCCTTGTTGATGCCCCGATATAACTATCCGCATTTATAACAAAAATTTCATCAGCGAGATCGATCTTCCTTTTATTCATATTCCTTAAGAATGTTCTTAACATCGTCAGGAGCAACCCTGCCATAGGTTTTATCACCGACCAGCACAACCGGTGCAAGACCACATGCACCAACGCATCTCAGGGTGGATAATGAAAACTTATTATCTTTTGTCGATTCTCCAACCTGAATTGCAAGCTCTTTCTTGAATTCATCAAGAACTTTTTCAGCGCCTCTGACATAACATGCTGTTCCAAGACATATGCTTATCGGATGTTTGCCTTTTGGAGTCATTGTGAAAAATGAGTAGAATGTAACTACTCCATAGATCTTGGCTACCGGCATGTTGAGACCATCAGAAATGACCTCCTGGACTTCTGCCGGAAGGTAACCAAAGTGTTCCTGGCATGTATGAAGAACGTTTATAAGCTCTTGGGGATCATTATTAAAAGTAGTACATACTCCTTTTATAAAGTCCANNTCCACATCTTCTTTTCTTAATTCAATTTTTATATGAGACATAACCGTGAATTTTATTATTGTCGAATATTATATTACTATTTTTTAATCATGATCTTCTTCTTTTTATCAAAATAATGAGTATGAAGCAGCTGGTGAGCTTTTTCACTGCCTGGTTTACCCAGAAATTCATCATAAAGTTTTATAATGAACGGATTTTCATGAGATTTCCTGAGTGGTTTATTCCTGTCTTCTGCGTAAAGCGCTGCTGCCCTGGCTTTGATAATTTCAGAATTGCCATGATGCAATGGTTGTCCGCCACCACCGATACATCCTCCCGGACAAGCCATAACTTCAATTGCGTGAAATTTCGATTTTCCTGATCTCACATCGTTCAGAAGCTTTCTTGCATTGCCAAGCCCATGGGCAATCCCGATATTCAAAGGAAGACCATCAAAATCTATTATTGCTGAACGGACACCTTCCATGCCTCTGAGTTCGGTAAAATCAATTCTTTCCAGTTTTTTCCCGGTATAAAGTTCGTAAGCAGTACGGCAGGCTGCCTCAATAACGCCACCGGTAGTACCAAAAATTACACCGGCTCCGGTCGATTCTCCCAATGGGTTATCAAACTCTTCATCATGAAGGTTTTTTATATCGATATTTGCCTGCTTGATAAATGAAGCGAGTTCCCTTGTTGAAATTGAAAAATCAACATCGGGATTTCCATCTACCGAGAACTCATCCCTCTGACATTCATATTTCTTAGCAAGACATGGCATTATTGAAACCACAACCATATCCTTGCGATTTACACCGATCTTGTCAGCAAAGTATGTTTTAGCGATTGATCCAAACATTTGCTGTGGTGATTTAGCAGATGATGGTACATCCTTAAGATCGGGAAAATATTCTTCAAAGAAATTAACCCAGCCTGGGCAGCAGGATGTTAGTATTGGTATCTTTGCAGTCGTATCTCCCTTAAGGTGCCTGCTCAGTCTGTCGAGAAGTTCAGTACCCTCTTCCATAATAGTGAGATCGGCAGCAAAATCCGTATCAAATACATAATCAAAGCCTAAAGCTCTAAGGGCTGCAGTCATTTTGCCAGTAACAAGCGTTCCAGGTGCAAGTCCGAACTCTTCTCCCAGGGCAGCACGGACAGCAGGTGCAGTTTGTACCACAACAGTTTTTGTAGGATCTACAAGTGCTCTGAGTACCTGTGGAACATGGTTAACCTCTGTGAGAGCACCTGTTGGACAAACGGATACGCACTGTCCGCAATATGTGCATGTTGAATGTTCGAGATTCTGCTCAAATGCCGGAGCGACAGTAGCCATAAAGCCTCTGTTAACAGCCGATATTGCGCCAACAGTCTGAACATCATTGCACATCATTTCGCAACGGCGGCACATGATACATTTGTCAAGGTTTCGTATGATAGAAGGTGATGTATCCATCCTAAAGGTAGACACTGATGCATACTCAGCTCCTGGTATATCCTTGATTCCGAGCCGGTGAGCCATGTCCTGAAGTTCACAATTACCTGATTTAGAACATACAAGACAGTCTTTAGGGTGGTTGGAAAGGATAAATTCCATAACAGTTCTTCTCGCATTCAGAACCCTTGGGGTATGTGTTTTGACAACCATCCCGGATTCACACTTTGTTGAACATGTCGGAGCCAGGGTTCTTCTTCCAGAAACCTCGGCAACACAAATCCTGCAACCTGCCGGTTTGTTCTCGATGTTCATATCATGCAATTCCATGTAACAAAGTGTAGGGATATCAATTCCCAGCTCCTTTGCTGCTTTATATATTGTAGTACCTCTTGGTACATCAATCTCTTTATTATCAATAGTAAGCTTTATTGTTTCCATTATTATTTTGATTATCTGATAAATATTGCATCAAACTTACATTTCTCCATACACGCACCACATTTTATGCAGATAGAAGGATCAATATGATGAACCTCTTTTCTCTCGCCTGAGATAGCATTTACAGGACAAACCCTTGCACATGCGGTACAACCCACACAATTTTCAGCATTAATAACGTATTCCATGAGGCTTTTACACTGACCTGCCGGGCACTTTTTGTCTGTTACGTGTGCAACATATTCATCATAGTAGTTTTCCATCATTGANNCCAAGACCACAAAGAGCTGTATCTTTAATAACCAAACTCATATTCTTCAGTCTGTCAAGATCTTTGAGAGAACCTTTACCTTCACAAATCTGGCCTAGAAGTTCATGCAAACGTTTGTTTCCGATTCGGCACGGGGCACATTTCCCACATGATTCCTCCACAGTAAATTGAAGGAAGAATTTTGCCATCGAAACCATGCAATCATCTTCATCGAGAATAATCATAGCTCCTGAACCCATTATTGATCCTGCTGCTATAAGGTTATCGAAATCAATAGGAATATCGAGATGTTTTTCGGAAAGGCAACCGCCTGATGGTCCGCCAGTTTGAATGCCCTTGAATTTTTTGCCATTTCTTATACCTCCTCCGATCTCAAATATTACTTCTCTGAGTGTAGTTCCCATCGGCACTTCAATGAGTCCGACATTATTGATCTTGCCTGCAAGGGCAAATACCTTGGTGCCTTTTGACTTTTCAGTGCCTATACTTGCAAACCATTTTGCGCCTTTTAGGATAATAGCAGGAATGGCAGCAAAGGTTTCAACATTGTTAACATTTGTAGGTTTACCGTTATACCCGGCTTCAGCAGGGAAAGGTGGTTTAACAGTAGGCTCTCCACGGAGTCCTTCCATTGAATGAATCAAAGCTGTCTCCTCACCGCATACAAAAGCGCCTGCGCCATACCGGAGATTAATATCAAAATTAAAACCTGTACCAAAAATATTATTGCCAAGCAATCCATATTCTCTGGCCTGGTTTATAGCAATTTTTAGTCTTTCAATGGCAAGTGGGTATTCGGCACGGATATATATCAATCCGTTGCTTGCCCCGATACTGTAACCGCAAATTGCCATAGCCTCAAGAACTGAATGAGGGTCACCTTCCAGAACCGAACGGTCCATAAATGCACCAGGGTCACCTTCATCGGCATTACATACAACATATTTCTCATCAGCCTGGTTTTTCCTGGCAAGTTCCCACTTGAGACCTGTCGAGAAACCTGCACCGCCACGACCTCTCTGACCTGAAGCTTTAACCTCTTTAATAACTTCTTCAGGTGTCATTTCAGTCAATACCTTCCCCAACGCCTGATAACCCTCACGGACGAGGTATTCATCAATATTCTCAGGGTTAATAAAACCACAATTCCGAAGAACTACCCTGAGCTGTTTTTTGAAAAAACCCATATGTTTTGAATCGGATATTGATTCTTTGGTGACGGGATCTTTGTATAACAGTCTGATAACTTTTCTTCCTTTGATTATGTGTTCTTCTACAATTGTCTGTGCATCTTCAGGTTTAACCCCAACATATATTGTATTGTCAGGCATTACTTTCACAATCGGTCCTTTTTCGCAAAAGCCAAAACAACCTGTCATAATAACCTGGACAGAATCCATCAGACCCTTTGCTTCGAGTTCATCTCTTAAATTACAGACAATAGCATCGCTTTCTGAGGCATGACAACTTGTGCCACCGCAAACCAGAAGATGCATACTGTATTTTGACATACTTTTTCCTCCTTATTCTTTTAAGTCTATAGTTTGATAATTAACAGGGATGATACCATCTACCAGTTCTCCTGTTTTTATGTATTTCTCGATGATCTGGTCCGCCCTTTTCAGGTCAACAAAACCAAATACTACCGGGTCCTGTCCCGGAAGTTTAACTTCAATTGTCGGTTCTGCATAACAGTATCCCATGCAGCCAGTCTGAGTTACAACAGCTGCAACATTTCTCCTGTCAAGCTGTTCCATAAAAAACTCCATAATAGCTTTGGCTCCGGATGCTATGCCGCAAGTTGCCATAGCAACTTTCACCTGAACAATTTTCTCAGGATCAATGGCTTTAACCCGGATGTCCAATCCGCTCTTTAATTCTTCGCGTTTCTTCTTCAGATCCGCGAGTGATGTGATTTTTGACATTCTTTTATCTGTTAAGTTAAATCTGCATAAGTGTTATTCATTTCTTATTTATGCACGCCTAAATTTATTCAAATTTTTCTATTAAAAACTGCTGATGTATTCAGTATTAAAGATTATAATAATCCAGGAACAAAGATAATCAATTAGTGTGAATAATATAACATTGTGAATGAAATAACACAAACTTATATTTGT
>PMNJ01000014.1 GCA_003162595.1 Bacteroidales bacterium
ATTGCCATCCTGAAGGCGATGGAGGTAAATGTTTTGCGGGAGAGAACGATAAAAGGACTTGAAGCAGCCAGGGCAAAAAAATTCAATTAACTTTATTGAGGATAATTTAAATATAAGCAGGTCAACAATTTACCAATACCTCCGCAGGGAGGGAGTCGTTATTAAAGGCTTCAAGAAAGTGAAAAATAAATAAATATATAGGATTCCCCTCACGAAACGGATGTTAACGTACGTTAGTGTAAATTTATCAAATTATATTGTGCGAGCTTTCGATAAATGGTAGCCTTACTAGCATATTGTACAAGCTGCTTTTATTGAATTGGTGTGGCAAGGTTATAAAACCAAAAAGCACCGAAAATAGATGCGAATTATTGATTTGTAATGTATCTTTGTAAAAAACATCATTATGGACTTACAGACAAGAAAGCTTAATGCAATTGAATACTTAGCTGGACTTCGTGATGAAAAGATTTTTCGTAAAATAGAGTCAACAATAACTGAAGTCCAAAAAACACAGATGGTTAAACGAAGTCTGAAACCGTTTACTCAAGAACAATTAATTGATAGAGCTAAAAGGTCTACTTTAGATTATCAGTCTGGAAAATACAAGACTCAAGAACAACTGGAAAAAGAATCAGAAAACTGGTAATCAAATGAAGATTATTTGGTCAGATTTTGCTTCTGAAACACTATCAGAAATCTATCAATACTACAAAGAAAAGGCCAGTCCGACTATTGCTCAGAAAATTAAGGCTGAAATCTTCACTGCGACCAGGCAACTAAAAAAGCATCCTTCCTCGGGCCAGATTGAACTAAATCTTGAAGAACTTAACGAAGAACATAGATACTTGGTAAAAGGAAATTACAAAATCATCTATAAAAAAATACCTGAAGGAATGCTAATTACGGATGTTTTTGACACGAGACAAGACCCCATTAATATCAACGACGAAAATAGAAACCCCGGCAGGTAACATCAGAAAAGAAAGTTTAAAAAAGATTTCTAATAAGGCCGTTAAATAAAACTTATTGTTTTATTCTGGTGGAGTCGTCCAGTGACTTCCATTTCTTGAGCCAACCCCTTTTAAAGCTAATTTTGTTCCTTAGAGCGGTTTTTGTAGGAAATGTTGGCGACACCCCTTCAAGAAAAATAAGAATAAACAATTGTTATAACATGTTATAACAATTGTTATCTTTGCATAAAGATATTTTAATATGGAAACAACAATAGTAAAAATAGGTAATTCGAGAGGGCTTATAATTCCCAAGAAGCTTTTAAGCACTTTTGGTGAGGCAAAGCAAGTTGATATTCAAGTGAAAGATGGAGGGTTGATAATAACACCATTATCTGAAATTAAAGCGCGAAGTAATTGGGAGCAGCTATTCTACGATGCAATTGCCAAAGGTTTTACCCCGGAGAATGATGTAATTGATATTGAAAATGATTTTGACAAAAAGGACTGGACATGGTAAAAAGGTTTGAAGTTTGGAATATTGAACTTAACCCAACNNCTCGTCGTTGATCAAATAAGATGTGTGGATAAAACAAGATTGATTGAAAAATTAGGTACAATGGACGTAAGTACATGTAAAGATATTAGTACGCTCATTATAGAAACTTTTAAGTATCAATAAAAGCAAACCATTTGAAATCTCATAAAACGCATGAAAAAGATTAGTGAAAACGGATATTCATTAGAAGACCTTCTTAAAAATGTAACAGATGAAAACATTCATCCCGAAATTTCAACAGAAGATCATATGGGGGCCGAAATATTGAATGAGGACGAAATTTTAGTAGCACTGTCAAAGGTTCCTGGGACGGATGATATTTTAAGCAAATCTGAAAAGGCAAAATATTTAGAAAGTATTAAGAAATTGAACAAAAAGGTAAGAAAAGAACCTTTGCAGTTTAAGGATGGTTTTAGTGTTGAAAAACTGCGTAATATGAGGTAATTGGAGCTGCAGATCCTTCCCTGGATAAACTATGACGGCATTATTTATGAAGGATCCGGCTGGCCGGTCTCGGATCAGCAGCTGCCGGCAGTACGTTATGACGGCATTTCTCGCCTCGAGAAGCTGATCCGGAAGATCTCCGGGAACACTTTTTGACGGCATTTATTATCTGCAACTGTAATTCCGGAAGATCCTCAATACTAAATTAGCTAAACTTCTTTAGTTTATAATTTAATGTTTACTTGTTAATAAGTAATTCTATTTATAGTATTGTTATATTAAAAGACACCTGTATCTTTGTATAAGTAAACATAGTAAACACAGTAATATGAGTAACATAACAGATAAGGCAAAAGAGTATTTAAGCTATAAGCTCTCTGTAATACCAGAGTAAAAAACGTTTTTAATAAACAGAGTAATATTAATAAACAGAGTAATATTAGTAATCAGAATAATATGAGTAACGTAATTACTATAAGTAACCACAAAGGAGGAGTGGGTAAAACTACCTCAGCTATAAATATAGGAGCTGGACTTAATAGGCTGGGTAAAAAGATTCTCTTAATAGATTTTGACCCTCAGGCAAACCTCAGCCAGAGTTTAGGCTTGGCAAACCAGGAGCGGACTATCTACGGAGCTCTCAGAGGGGAGTATAAGCTACAGCCTATAGAGATAGTAAAAGGGCTGGATATTGTACCCTCTACTCTGGACCTCTCAGGAGCAGAGGTAGAACTTTCCGGAGAGGCCGGAAGAGAGTATATCTTAAAAGAACTCTTAGACCCTATCAGAGACTCCTATGATTACATTATAATAGATAGCCCTCCTTCCTTAGGCTTACTTACTATAAACGCTCTGACAGCCTCTAATGAGGTCCTAATACCTATACAGGCTCAGTATTTAGCTCTCCAGGGATTAACTAAGCTCATGGAGGTAATAGATAAGATTACTAAAAGGCTTAATAAAGAGCTAAAAGTAGGAGGAGTATTTATAACTCTGTATGACAGTAGGAAAGTACTAAACAGGGATGTAGTAGAATCTACTGAGACTCACTTTAAAAAGGAGCTCTTTACTACTAAGATAAGGGATAATATAGCCTTAGCTGAAGCACCAGCCAGAGGAGTAGATATATTTAACTACCAGCCAAAGAGCAACGGAGCAGAGGACTACCTGAGCCTCTGTAAAGAGATTATAAAAAGGAGTAAACACAATAACCAGAGTAAACAAAATAACCATAGTAAACACATAAATAAAAAATATGAGTAAAAAGAACTTTACTGGAGGATTAAACTCTCTCCTGGGAGACCAGCCAGAGAAACCTAAGAAAGGGAGACCAGTAACTCAGACTAAGGAGATTACTAAAAGCTCTCAGGAGGGAACTAAAGAGAATGAGACCAGAGCTACTTTTATAGTAAATGAGGAGCTACTGGAAAAACTTAAAGCAGTAGCCTACTGGGAGAGGAGAATGATAAAGGAGGTAATTGCCTCGGCCCTGGAGGAGACAGTAGCTAAATATGAAGAGAAAAACGGACCAGTTAAACTA
>PMNJ01000272.1 GCA_003162595.1 Bacteroidales bacterium
AATCAAAAAAACCATTTCTATCCAAAAGCATGATAGCATCATTTGTGAATTGGTATATTGCTTTGTATTTTTCTTCACTTTCAACCAAGTTCTGCTCTGCCTTTTTACGTCTTAATGACACTGCAGCCAACTGAATGAAGTTTTCTAATATTTCTTTGGGAGGGTCGGGTTGTCCTTTTCCCATCAGGAGAAGTGATGTACCAAAGAGTTTTTTTTCGAAAATATATGCTACTCCAATGATTCGGTCAACCTTTAGCAAAGTCTGTATTGTTGCTCCCACTAAACGGGGAATTGCTCCAAAACTCGCCTCATATAAGGTTTTCTTAATCCCAACCATTTCGGTGGTCATCTCTTGATAGTTCTCATCGCTGACTACAGAGTGAATGTCCTTAACTTGTTTGCCAAGTAAACCAACAACTTTTTCGAGTAGTCCAGACTCCATCTCGATTTGTTTGGTGGTGGTGGTTCGGGTTAAAGAGTCGTATTCAGAGAATATAGACACCTCAGCACAGGCAAATTTTTTAACCTGCTTAGTAATAAATGCTTCAAGATTATCATCTGAGGACAAATTTGACAATTCGAGAGCAAATCGATTGAGTTTTAAGAGTTCATTATTCTTCTGTGCCAGTTCCTCTTCCATATTTTTGCGTTCTGTGATATCCACTACACTAATATGGCATTGTTCATCATTTCCGATAGTATGACCAGTAAGGTAAACATAAGTTGGAATGTTCTTACTTTCGACCGAAAGGGTCACCTCACATGATTCATTGCCTTTGCTGGTAAATATTTTATCGAGAAAATTATTAAAGATTGGTTTTGTCTGGTCAGATACTGAAGAGCCAAATCTTCTGTTAATTAAATGTAAACGTTCCTTACCAAGTAGCCTTGCCCCTTGAAGGTTTAATTCGATGATTTCACCCAGTTTGGTAAGTGTAAAATAACCTGATGGTGCAAAGTCGTATAATTCGGTATACTTCTGGGTAGCAGCATCAGCCTCTTCTTTTGACTTTTTGAGTTGCTCATATTGCATTTCCAACTCAATCTGATGTACCTGAAGTTCGTGAGCGAGTTTCCGCAAGTCGTTTTCAGAAGAAAGCGAACTTACTTTTGATTGCTGCGTTATCAATTGTGCTTCTGCCTTTTGGCGAAGTATTTCAACATCATCCAAACTATTTTGAGATTTCTTCATGATTTATTTAAATTATGTTCACGAAGAATATTAATGGTCTTAGTTAATTCGGCTTTCAGATTTTCCTTTTCCTTGTTTTGAATAATAAGTCCTTTGTTAGCAATGGCTAATTCATCTGCCCGTTTTTGTTTCTCTTTGTTTTGAAACTCAAGTTCTTTGTTAGCAATGGCTAATTCATCTGCCCGTTTTTGTTTCTCTTTGTTTTGAAACTCAAGTTCTTTGTTGGCAATGGCTAATTCTGCCAACCGTTTTTCTTTTTCTTCGATATTAGCAGCGGCTAATTTGGCTTCCAATATTTTGGCTATGGTAATATCAATAAAAGTCATCACCACCCCGTCAATTTTATTATCCAGTTTGCAGTAAGGCATTATCCGAACTGTAAACCATCTCTGGTCGTTGGTTGAAATGTCAGATTCTTTAGATATAAGAGTGCGCAACACTTCTCTGGCATGGTTAGCAATTTCGGGATACTGCAAATCAGAAACCATTTCGTTGAAAGGTCTGCCAATATCATAGGGTCGCAGTTTTATGATATTAATTAATTTTTCGGTAAATTTTCTGATGTTCAATTCTTTGTCGAGAAACAATGTAGCAATATCAGTACTGTTTAGAAGATTTTTCATGTCGCTTTCTATCGCAATAAAATCAGCAATTTTACTTTGCAGTTCAATATTTACTGTTAGCAGTTCTTCATTCATGCTTTGCATTTCTTCCTTCGATGTGGTGAGTTCTTCGTTTGTAGATTGCAATTCTTCATTAGTGGATTGCAGTTCTTCGTTTGTTGACTTTAATTCTTCCTGCGAAGTCTGCATTTCTTCACGTATGTTTTGTAACTCTCCTATGGTGTGTTGCAGGTCAATTTCAAGTTCATTCTCACGGGCAGTTGAAGTTTGTTTCACAGTTTTCGATTTTCTGCTTACGGGTTTTTGAAGGGCAGTCACGTCTGTAAAAACTATCATTATAGTTCCTTTAACTTCATTGGGCTTTTCAATGGCTTGAAAAGTTACATTTACAATCTGTGCATCTTCATTATTTCCTACTTTAATGTTTCGTAAAATAACAGGTTCGTAGTTTTGTTTCGCCTTTCTGATAGCACCCGCTAATTCATTACGCAAACCTTCACGAGCCATTGCGTATATGTTCATGTTTGCTTTTCCTGCGGCATGTTCTAAGTATTTACTTGTTCTGCCAATAAAATTCAGTATATCTCCTTCCTGATTTATAAGTACGCTTGCGGGTGCAAAATGTTGAAGTAATAACTGCTCGGCAAAGGTCTGAATATTCACAGCGACTTTAACAGATGAGATATCTTCCTGTGTTCGTTTTTTTTCAGATGATAAGGAACTTGGGAAATCCATCATTTCAATTTTCATTGGAGGGTTGGAACGTTTGTAGAGTTTTAATTTATTATCTATCGTAGTAAATAACATATCTTTTGAGTTTATATTTTCTGCACTGCCAAGCAGCAAATACCCACCTGTATTGAGACTGTAAAAAAACAGGTTCATCAGTTTTTTCTGTAATTCAACCTCCATGTATATCAATAAATTACGGCACAAAATAAAATCTAATTTTGTGAAAGGCGGGTCTTTAGTAACATCATGTGGTGCAAATAAAATCATTTCACGTATGGATGTATTCGCACTATAGTTGGTTTCGTTTTTTTTGAAAAACTGGTTTAATCGTTCTTGCGATACATCGGCATTGATATTTATATTGAAAACGCCTTTGCGGGCAATTTCAATGGCACCTTTGTCTATATCTGTGGCAAATATCTGAAAAGATAAATTTTTAATGTGCTTCACTTTTTCGTAGGCTTCTTTAAAGAGAATTGCCAATGAATATGCTTCTTCACCCGTTGAACAACCTGTAATCCATACTCTCAGAGCATAACCGTTTGGCAATTCATTAAACAAATCGGGGAGAACTTTTTCTTTTAGCAACTCCCACACTGCTGCATCACGAAAAAAATTTGTAACACCAATCAGGAACTCTTTGAAAAGTATATCTAACTCATTTGGATTGTCCTGTAAGAAGCGGACATAATTGGCAATTTTGTCAATCTGATGAATAATCATGCGCCTTTCGATACGTCTGTAGAGAGTGTTTTTCTTATAAAAAGAAAAATCATGTCCAGTCTGTGTACGGAGCAATATGATTATTTTATCGATATTGGTTTTATGAGTATCATCAATTACGGTTATCTGTGAAATAGCAGGAATAAATTTGAGAAGTGAAATAAGTTTTGCGGGTAATTCGTTTGCCCCTGTCACTATATCAACGTTAACCGATGCGATGGCACTATTTGGCATGCCATTATATTTTGATGTCAGCGGGTCTTGAACAAGTACTATACCGTTCTTATCTTTGATTGCTTTCAATCCCAGACTGCCATCACTACCCATTCCAGAAAGAATGATACCAATACTTTTTTCCTGTTGGTCATCTGCCAGTGAGCGGAAAAATATATCTATAGGAAGTCGCAAACCTCGCTTTTCGGTTGGTTCGAACAGATGAAGACAGCCGTTTAAAACAGACATGCTCCTGTTGGGGGGTATAACATATACATGGTCTGGTTTCACTTTCAAATTATCGCTTACTTGAGTTACTTTCATAACAGTAGTTCGTTGCAGGAGTTCAGGCAAAATGCCTGCATGGTCTGGGTCGAGATGTTGAATAACCACGAAAGCCATACCACTGTCTTTAGGCATATTAGTAAAAAACTGATCTAATGCCTCCAATCCACCTGCCGAAGCACCAATACCTACAATTGGAAAACTTCGTGGAGTTGAAATGTTACGTCTTGCAGGTTTTGAAACAGTTGTTGTTGCTGTTTTCTTTCCAGCGATTGGTTTTTTCATGGTTTTAGGAATAAGTTTCAGGTTAACAGGTTCAGAGGAAAGAGAACCTGCTTTTGATTTATGACTTACCAGTGTCTCTTCTACCTTTTGGGGAAAGGTTTCGGCTTCAGATGTTCTGCCATTTTTCATTATTACCAACATTAATAGTTCTCTGGAACGTTCTTGTAAATGGTGCAAATGCGTTCCATCGTGACAAGTTTCCGTCAATATTTTTCAGCACAACATATCTATTTAAGTTAAGAAAAAGTTAAATATATCCGTCTTTTGATGGTCAAAATACTCCGCCTAACTATGGTCAAGGTCACTCGCTTTTACACCCAAAGCAATGACTAACTCTTCTGCATGATTTACTTTCGCTTCACAGGCAATAATTAACATATCAGACTTTACTTTTTTATTCATGTCATGATTTTATAAAATCGCTGTAAGAGTGAAAATCATTTATATTTAGTTGGATATCAATAGGTTTAAATCAATCAGAGATTTTCACAGATGCAAGTTAAGTCGGTCAATTTAAATTAACATTATACTTTTACTAAAATAAGTTACATAAATCACACATATTTAAGTGGATACTTATAATTTATAATAGCACCTTGTTTTGTAAAAACAGTGAATCCATTTTTCTAAAGAATTTTAGCTTATTTTATTTTGTGATATATTGGAATAACATCCACAAATAAACGGAATGTTTTATAATAGCAGAAATACAGGAGAGGTCGGGTGCGTTTTGATATAAAAAATCCCTCAATAATTGTATGAGGGAGTATATTCAATCAAGATAGGCTTCAGTTGACTGATGTGTTGTCAGGATTAACATATTTCTTCAACTTCTATAATATTGAAAACGAAATTTAATTTTCTCGATAAATACATACCAGCCTTCACATCAATGCTGCTTGCAGAGAAATACCAGTTTATAATAACCTGATGATTTTCATTATTCAACAAAATCAGTTCTTGAAGTAATTTATGGATATAATTCATGGCGTACCCACGAGTATATCTTAGAAAAACATCAATAATAGTTACTGGTGCTGGAGCAATTGAATATTTACTGACCCATTTCAATAGCGGTAAATAAAACGCAACAGGGTCAACTGGAACAAATGTTCCCCAAATTCTTAGTTTTCCATGTTTAAATTCGATTTCGGGAGTTCGATATGTCTGCTCTATCCAGAGTTTTTTTATAGGCTTTTTCAATATCATTTAGACAACCCTTAATTTATTATGACTCAAAGGCAGTGGATTTACATATTCTAGAAATTTACAAATACTGATATACACTCCCTCTGCTAATCTTTAATTGCTTTGAAATTGATACGATGCTTATACCTTGTGCTTTAAGTTTTTTGATTTCATTGATCTTTTCTCCATCGATTGAAGGGCGACCACCAATACGACCCTGCTGACGTGACTTTTCAAGACCAGCCTTAACCCGTTCTGATATTCTAAGTCTCTCTTGTTTTGCCAAGGTGCTGAGTAGGGCGATGATGACATCTTTGAAAATACCTGAACTATCTATGTATTGCTCGGAATAACTCTTGTAAGTGACCCCAAAATCATCCAGCAT
>PMNJ01000031.1 GCA_003162595.1 Bacteroidales bacterium
TGCATATTCCCGGTTGTGGAAGCACGGCATCCCATAACAAGCAGATCATTAAGCAATTTATCACTTACCTGTTCGGAAGAATATTTGCGTATTGTTCAGCGATCCAGCAGAATATCTGAAAAACTGGTCATTTCCTTATGATGTAAAATCTCATACAAAGTAAATAAATTCCCCTTAAACATTCAGATTGGAGGAAATGATTTTCATATCTTAGCATGAAGCTGAAAAATTTCATCTTTTCCCGGAAAAGATAACAGCCAATTATTATTGTTTTCTGGAGAATGTTTTTTAAACTTGATATGGAATTTTGTAGATTAAAATTTAAGAACATTATTATAAAAAAAAAATTATGAGCAGACCAGTTACACTCTTTACAGGTCAATGGGCGGATATGCCATTTGAGACTTTGTGTCAGAAAGTTAAATCTTTTGGTTATGACGGTTTGGAAATAGCTTGCTGGGGTGATCATTTTGAGGTAGACAAAGCTGACGAGGCATATTGCCGGAAAAAGAAAGAGATACTTGACAGACATGGCCTTAAGGTATTTGCAATTGCTAACCACCTTGTTGGTCAGGCTGTTTGCGACCGCATTGATGAAAGACACAAAAGCATTTTACCAGACTACATCTGGGGCGATGGTGATCCTGAAGGCGTTCGTAAGCGAGCAGCCGGGGAAATGATCAGAACAGCAGAAGCAGCTAAAAGACTGGGAGTNNCTTGGTATTCACTTTGCTCTCGAAGCCCATCCGACAGAGATTGCTTTTGATATTGCTTCAGCAAAAAGAGCAATAAAGGCTGTTAATAATCATCCTGCGTTCGGATTTAACTTTGATCCTTCGCACCTTGGTTATCAGGGGGTTGATTACGTGAAGTTTATTTACACTTTTGCAGAAAAAATTTTCCATGTGCACATGAAGGATGCCAGTTGGTCCAAAGTACCAATAGATGCAGGTGTTTTTGGTGGACATACTGAATTCGGTACACTTGGCCGTTACTGGGATTTCAGGAGCCTTGGACATGGAAATATTGTCTTTGAAGAGATTATCAGGGCATTAAACACGATAAAGTATAAAGGTCCTCTGTCAGTTGAATGGGAAGATGGTGGAATGGACAGGGAATTCGGAGCCAAAGAGGCATGTGAGTTTGTTCGTAAAGTTGATTTCCCCGCTTCAGATATTGCATTTGACGCTGCTTTTGAGAAGAAATAAAACGGCAATCATCGTAATCTCAACCTAAACCTTAAACTTAACCTTAATATGGAGACTATTAAAAAAACTCAATTGTTCAATGCAAGCTGTGTTGCACTAGTTGTCACCGCATTAGCCTTTGCCACAAGGGGTTCATTCGTGCAGGCATGGGCAACTGAATTCAATCTTACCCATACCCAAGTTGGATGGATAGTGGGTACAGCCTTCTGGGGATTTACCCTGGCCATGGTTTTTGGAGGGCCGCTAGTTGATATTATTGGTATCGGAAGGATTATATCAATTGCTTTCTTCTGCCATGTAGTTGGGATAATCCTTACAATTATCTCAACGGGATTCTGGTCGCTTTTTATTTCCACACTACTGATCGGAATAGCAAACGGAAGTGTTGAGGCTGCCTGCAATCCGTTGATAACAAGTATGTATACTGACCAGAAAACACGAAGACTTAACCGGTTTCATGCCTGGTTCCCTACAGGGATAGTCATTGGTGGGCTGGTAGTTTTTCTGTTCAGCAAGATCGGACTTTTAAATTGGCGCTATGCTATGGCGATAATGCTTCTTCCCACTTTTGCTTATGGTTATATGTTTCTCAATAAAGAATTTCCTCAGACAGAACGGGTTGTCTCAGTATTTTCCTATAAAGACATGTTGAAAGCATGTGTTAGTCCGCTATTTATTTTCATGGCCTGTTGTATGATTTTGACCGCCGGCACAGAACTGGGTACAAACCAATGGATTGCAGCATTGCTCGCAAATGTTTCACATAATCCTATTCTCCTGTTAGTCTGGATATCAGGAATAATGGCACTCACACGTCAGTTTGGAGGTACCCTGATACACAATTTTAAATCTACCGTTGTATTGCTTACCTCAGCAATCCTTGCATTTATCGGATCTATAATGATGGGTTATACCAGCGGAGCAATGGTATTTGCTGCAGCAGGCATTTTTGCATTGGGAGTTGCATTNNCTCGCAATTATGGGTGGTATCGGTTTTCTGGGAGGTGCAATTGCTCAGCCTGTTCTTGGGGCAATATTTGATGCACAAACCTTAAAAGCAGTCCCTTCAGGGCAAACTATTGAGGTCTTAAAAACAGCAGTTGCCGGAACTAAAGAGGCTGCGACATGGGCTGCGGCCCAGCTTACAGGTGGTGAACACACATTGAGGTTTGTTGCATTTGTTCCTGCGGTGTTAATTATCGCCTTCGTATTCCTGCATATATGGAAGAGGAAACATGTATAGTCATAACTTGCCCCCGCCCGCTAAAACGGGGCACCCCCTAAAGGGGGTATAATTCCGTATTTTGATTCGAG
>PMNJ01000305.1 GCA_003162595.1 Bacteroidales bacterium
GGATGTTTTTCACCTTTGAACATCCCTTTTGAATAATATTTGAATTGCACCCTCAGATTTAATAAGAAATCTTTTCTGTCGGTCTTGTAATATCTGCCATTATTTGTCATTAGGTTCCCTGTAACAAATAATATATAGTTTAAAATCAGTACAATAGCTGCAAAATTATGCCACCTTACCGCCTTAGCAAACCCAACAAAATAAGAGGCATTATCTTTACCGGTGTACTGCATACTTAAACCTGTAACAATAAGAATGAGAATCATTGCTGCGTTAATGACATGCCAGACCCTGATCCATTTTGGGTAGAGATACATCTTTTTTTATTTATTTATTCTTACTTTTTTCCCTGATTCTGAATATTATGTGAATGGCAATTACAATTATTACACCAAAAAATATAATCATACTTAACAGGTTCAGATATTCATTCCTGTTTGCTCCTATTACATACGATGCATTCAGGATTATGCCATTAAAGAATCCGTAACGGCGCTGTTCTTTAGATTCAAACTTATAAAGTGAGGCCATTAATATTGAGTTTTTTGAATGACACTCGTTACAGAGTCTGACAGCTTCTTCTTTAGGCCGTATCTGATGAGATACAGGAATATTATTATTTATTTTTGTATGACATTCAATACATCTCACGTTAGCAAAATGCGAAGACTGGTTAGGCAGCCATTCATGCTTTTGAATAATATTAATCTCAGCCCTGTCACTCAGAAGCTGAAAACGACTGTAATCCGAATGGCAATTAAGACAGATAGCGTTATCATAAGCTATTGTCTCTTTAAGATTGGTACTGTTTCTGACCGTTATCTTGTATGTGTGTGGATTATGGCACTTCCAGCATGAGAATCCCTCATCATCCATCTTAAAGTGAGTGCTCTTCTTATATTCAGCTTCTATCTCTTCAAAATGATATTTTGCAAACTTTTCATCACCACCATGACAGTCAATACAATTAAACTTTTGTTCCATTCTCAGTTCTCCGGAATGTGGGAACTTTACATATTGCTCGGAATGGCAGTCGGTACAACTGAAGCTTCTGTGATTTGACGAATAAAATTCACTTTTATGTATAATACGTTCTGAACACATCATGGCTTTGACCTGTTTTCCAAGGGTCTCATTAGTATATTCGTATTTCTCCTGTCCATGACATTTGAAACAACGATTATTATCAGCATCAAAACGAGAAACAAATGTAACTGTATCCTTAACTTTTTCATTCCCGGCATCAATCCAGTAACTTCCGGAAGAAGAGAGAGAAAATAAATTTATCAGATTCACCAGGATAATTATCCGGAACATAAAGAATTTCATTACTCTTTACTTGATGGCATTAAAATCTGACATGAATATTAAATCCTACCAGCCATTGGCTTTTTTGGAAATCATTTGTATTGAATACAAGATTCCTTTGATTAATAATCTGATCATAGTTTGTTACAAAAATCTGGAAAGAGTGCGTCGCTGTACCAATTTCCCAACCCAACGAAAGATTTGGTTTTGGCTGTACGGCAATACTTTGTTTTGTAAGCAACTGATCATATTCAACAATAAGAGAATGGGAACCAAACAAATTTGCCCGTGCTCCTGCTGAAATTCCTATGTTAAGATTTTTATAACCTGCAGTGGAGTCAACATTCTGGGGTACCGAATTGAAATATGTCACTGACGGAGCTACCTGAACCGAAAACATATTATTTATCTTGCGCGCAACGATCAATTGAGTGAAGTAGGATAATCTGTGAATCTGCCTGAAGCTGGCGGCGGGTCCGAAATCTGATGCCGGTTGCAAATTTGCTACGATATTGCCATAATATGAAAGTGAAACAGGCATGCTGTTATCTTCAGTTTGCCTGAGGATAAGGTATTTCCATTGAATATCCTGCAGCTGATAATTCTTTGTCGTTCCGGCGCCGATCATCAACCTGTCAGTTATACCATAATTAAGTCCTATTCGGGTGTTTGCCGAACCGTAGATGCCAAAGAGATCATGATAATTATCAATCTGGCTGAACCTGTGACTTATTTCCAGTTCGAGACCGCTTTTGTATGGTGTTTCAATTGTACTATTATCAATCAGCGTGGTTGTTCCAAAAGTAAACCGAACAAGTTTTGATGTTACCGGTTTCAGAGTATCTTCCTGCGCGAACAAAGGAGATATGAATAACGATAAAGTCAAAAGGATAAAAAGGTTTTTCATGTTATTTGGTATTAACAGGTTAAGATATTTCTAGTTATTAAGAGCTCCCTGGTTGATCCAATAGAGAACTTCAAGTTTTTGTGTATCTGTCGACCTTGGAATATGGGCTGAATTAGTGGTCATCTGATGGTACAACTTGCTTGTCTCTCCGGGAAGAGTAATATACCCCCCGCTCTTAAGAGATGCGTATGATTTGCCACTCCTGAGGTCAGGAAATTGAGTTTTTCCATTATGACAAGTGATACAAATGCCATTGAAAATTGGTTGAATATCAGCCTGAAAATGCCATGTTTGTTTCTGATCAACAGCAGGAGGAGAGAATGAATACTTCTCACAAGAAGAAAATCCTTTAACTGCTGCAATCAGAATTAGTGCAATAAATATCTGCCTGATCTTTTTCAATTTCTGATTCATATTTTAAATATTGTTAATTCAATCACAAAGATATCAGATTATACTGATTAATAGTTTTTTATGCATTATAATTTTTGAAGTAGCAACTGCTTTTTATCATGTAAATAATTGATCTTTATCACTGACCCGGATGATATTTATTTCTTGCCCAAAACTGTGCAAATATTATTAGGACAACTGTTATATAAAAATGAAGGGACGTTGCATGCAACGTCCCTTCAAATATTCATTTATTTTGATTGTCAGAATTTATACGCATTATCTTCAATTAGTTTGTCTGCAATGTGCCGTCTTGCGTCTTTTACATTTATACATTTCACCCTTGAAAGGTTTTCAATTGCCTCAGTAAGCGTCTGACAGGATTCAGGCGTTGAAAATGAGCCGATTGCTTCAAAAGCTGATTTTCTTATAATACCGGCCGTGTCGAACAGGTTAACATCAACCATATCTTTATAAAGTGATACATTCCCTTTCAATGCTGACATCTTTTCGACTCTTAGTAAAAGAGATTCCGAGACATAAGTTTCCATCATCATTTCAGCGATATT
>PMNJ01000207.1 GCA_003162595.1 Bacteroidales bacterium
TGAAAAGCGTCTGGTATTTTTTTACTGCTTTGAAACTTAACAAATTTTTACGTCTGGTTGATATACTAAATTTCAAGTTAAATCACAGAGTTTCAAGAATAGAATCTTATTCCCTTCTGATAGGCTCCTTAAAACAATTTTGAAATGAATAATGAGATTAACAGATCAATGAAAGGCTCACCTTTTGTAACTATCGCAGCATTAATAATCATTTTTGCCGGGATGATTTATGCAAAATCGATTATTACTCCGTTTTTACTGGCCCTTTTCATAAGTATAATCTGTGCACAACCCATTTCCTGGCTTGAGAGAAAGAGAGTCCCCGGGTGGCTTGCGCTTATCATTGTATTATTGGGATTGATTTTTATTTTTTCCGGCCTGGCATTCCTTATCGGAGGAACCTTATCATCTTTTTCAGGAAATCTTTCAAAGTATGAATCTACCCTTACAAGTATAAGCAACACTTTTATCCAGTTTTTAAGTGAGAAAGGTATTACTATCCCAAAAGATCAGATATCCAATCTTATTCAACCGGCAAAAATCCTGGAATTTACAGTAACCGCTTTGAATCAACTATTCAATATGATGGGTAATACCTTCCTGATCTTCCTTCTCATTTTATTTATTCTTACGGAATTCGGAAGTTTTTCTGTTAAAGCTAAAGCAATTCTGAGCGGATCGGATAAATCTATTTCTTATTTTTCCACGATCATTCAAAACGTCCGTCACTACCTTGGGATAAAAACCTTAATATGCTTATTAACAGGAATATTTATATATATAGCATTATTAATCATAGGCGTTGATTATCCTCTGCTATGGGCATTGATTGCAGCCCTGATGAATTATATTCCGAATATTGGATCCATCATCGCCGCCATTCCGGCTGTTCTGCTTGCCCTGGTTCAACTCGGATTAGGTGGTGCGATCTGGACATTGGGTTCGTTTATGCTTATCAACAATATTCTTGGAAACTTTGTTGAACCCAGGATCATGGGAAAAGGACTGGGTTTGTCAACGCTGGTTGTATTCCTGTCTCTGCTTTTTTGGGGATTTATACTTGGAATGGTGGGAATGTTCCTGTCAGTTCCTATTACCATGACAATAAAAATCATCCTGGAACAGAATGAGAAAACTAAATGGCTGGCAATCCTCCTGGGAACCCCAACTGAGGCTAAAACCTATCTCGAAAACAAAGAAATGTCCGAAAAGCTATATAAAAAATCAGATTTGCAGGAGAGTTGAAGATGTAAGAAGGAGATAAAGTTGGTACATCAGGTTATAATACATCGCACGCTTCTGGCATAATTGGAAGCTCATATGGTATTGCAACTGTTGCATCAATCGGTTTATTAAGTGCCGTATTAAAAAAACAAAAAGGAGTTCAGACAAGTTTACTTGCAACACAGGCTCTGATTACATCCGGCGCCTGGGTTCAGCTGATAAAACATTTTACCGGCAGAGAGGATCCCAGTGCTTCATATGTCTATAGTAAACTTCCGGGAGGAAAATGGTGGGGACCTTTTGCTCAATATGACCAGGATTTACCGGTTTATAAATCAGTCTCCTCTTTTGACGCTTTCCCTTCAGGCCATACGGCTGCGGCATTTTCAATTGCAACAGTATTTGCATCGCAATACAGCAACATAAAAGCAATCCCGATTATCAGCTATACAATGGCAACACTGGTTGGCATCCCAAGATTAACCGAACATCAGCACTGGGCGTCTGATATATTTGTCGGAGGGTTGATTGGTTATGTATGTGGGAAATTGGTTATTAATGGTTTGAATTGAACTTAAGATTCCCGGATAAACAGGTTGAACAAGTCATCCGGAAGATAATATTCAATATAGAATGATGATGCTCTAAGGTTGCAATTAATGATGAACGAATAAATGTCCTCATCTGAAGTCGATGGTTTTGTAATAAGTTTATTAAAGATACATTTAAGCAAAGTCAAAGTCAATTATATTTCATAATTTTAATTTTAAGAATCGAAGTTGATGAATATGAGTTTCTGGTACCTGGCACAAAAAAGAAACTCAAATTGAATCATTCGTACCGTTACTCAGCAGAGCCTGCAACTATTACTGAAATTGTTGTTCTGAAATGGTTCACTTCGACTTTAAGTAATCAAGAACCACTGAAAATCAACAGTGCTAGTTCCATTCCCATGATCCCTCTAAAAAAGGATTTTGGTTGGTGGATTTTTATTCGAACAATTAATGTTTCGGTCAATCGTTTATATAGTTATGATGTATATTAACAAAAAAATTGAACCTAATTTAATTCAATATGAAAAACGCATTTAAAAAATCAGGAATAATTATAATATCCCTTTCTATTATTTTAATTTACTCTTGTAAGAAAGATAAGCCTACACCGCCAATTATTACAACTGTTGACGTTTCTGCAATAACACAAACTACTGCAGTCTCTGGAGGAAATATAACAAGTGATGGTGGAGATAGTGTTACAGTTCGTGGAGTTTGTTGGAGCACCAATCCAAATCCAATCTTTAATGACAATCACACATCAGATGGTTCATCCATTGGAAGTTTCGTAAGTAATATTACCGGGTTAACAGCGACTACAACATATTATGTCCGTGCTTATGCAACTAACAGTGCCGGAATATCTTATGGGAAAGAACTGACCTTTACCACATCTGCAACCACTTTATCAGTAACCGACATAGACCTTAATGTTTATAACACTGTAACTATTGGTACACAGACATGGATAGTAGAGAATCTTAAAACCACGAAATACAATGATAATACAGAAATACCCTTGATCACTGATAATAATGCATGGGCAGCACTAACCTCACCTGGGTATTCTTGGTATTACAATGAAACCAGCTATAAAAATAATTTTGGAGCCTTGTATAATTGGTATACAGTAGATTCTTCAAGTAATGGTGGCAAAAATGTATGTCCCGTAGGGTGGCATGTACCTACTGTTGCAGAATGGGCTACATTAACAACATTTCTTGGTGGTGAAAATGTTGCCGGGGGAAAATTAAAAGAAATAGGATCGACTATTTGGACTAACCCTAATATGGGAGCAAACAATGAAACAGGTTTTTCAGCTCTTCCGGGTGGAAGTCGCGACCTGTATGGGTTTTTCAATGGTATTGGAACATATGGCATCTGGTGGGCGGTTACAGATGTTGATCCTACTTTTGCCTTGCGTATTTATATGGATAGTGATGTAGGTAGTGCAGAAAGTGGTACCGGCTATAAGCATGGTGGCTTTTCTATTCGATGTTTGAAAGATAATTAATCAGGTAAAAAGGTGTTCGGGTCTGCTACTCGCCATGGCTCTCGCCCGATTGAATTTGAGTGAGGGTATTTGGGAGTTATTTGTTAGGCAAATGATAAATGGTGTTTAAGGTAAGGTATTGGGCATATGTTAATGTAGTGGATATTTTTTTATTTCTACCTTTTAAACTTCTTAATAATTCCATGAGATCAGTAGTAATTGGAGAACCATCTGGTGCAACAATGGAAGTAATATAGGAATTTTCAAGACTCGTGCTGTCGCTGAACAGTTTGTAAAAGAAGATCCATTTATACTCGAAGGTCTGGTAAAATCTTTTGTAATTAGAGATTGGAACGATGATTTGCTTCCTGAATAGAATTTGTCGTTCAAAACCTCTCAATTTCATTCAAAACCTGGCTCAAACCTGCCGCATAAAAAAAGAGCTAACTTGTTGTTAACTCCTTGATTATCACTGTGGGGCGTACTGGAATCGAACCAGTGACCTCTTGCCTGTCAAGCAAGCGCTCTGAACCAACTGAGCTAACGTCCCTTTGTCAGCGCAAAAATAGCAATTTTCCTTTTACATTTAATTTATGCAAAACAAAATGAAGGATGTTGACTCATGCATCTTTTTAAAGCGAAGAATTCAGCCTCTAATAATTATCATTTATTTTTGTTCTGCCAGTCTGTTCAGGAGTGTGAAAAGTACTTCCCTGTTTGATTCAATTAATTGTTTGTTTTTTAGTAACTCCTCTTCAGTTTGCACATATTTCCCGGATAATAATTCCTCTCTTCCTCCTTCAATCATTTCCAGTAGTAATTCCCACGTGGGTTCCAGATGAAATTGCAAAGCCAACACTTTATCTTTATAAATATATGCCTGATTTTTGCACCCCTCAGAAGAGGCTAAATGAATGGCCTTTTCTGGTAAATCAAAAGTGTCGCCATGCCAGTGAAAAACTTTTAACCTCTTCCCCATATCAAAAAACAAATTGCCCGACTGTGCAAATGGTGTCAGTTCGATATCAAACCAACCAATCTCCCTTTCTTTGTTCTTATATACTCTCGCCCCCAATGCGACAGAGACTAACTGTGATCCAAGACATATACCTAAAACTGTTTTGCCGGCATCAACAGTTTGCCTGATAAATTCCTTTTCTTTTGCCAGCCAGGGAAATTGCTCTTCATCATGAACACTCATCGGACCTCCCATTACAATAAGCCAGTCAATATCAGAAATTTCAGGTAAACGGGTACTTTCAAAAAACCTTGTTGAGGTCAGTGAATGACCTGAAAATGAAATCCACTCTTTGATACTTCCTAATCCTTCATGGGCAACGTGCTGGAAATAATGTATTCTTATTTTTTTCAAAGCAATATGTTTATTTACCTAATTATCAGGTTCGTCTAGGAAAAGTCAAATCCTGAAATATAAGCTGGTGCGTTATAAAAACATTCCTTCTCTTTGTCGGACAGATTTATGAATCTTGAATATACCAGTCCGGGTTTTGCATTCAGCATCCTGTTTAATGCCCCCATTTTTACAACTGTTCTCATTTTGTCATACAATTGACTATGGTCGTCGAGCCATGCCAGACCGGTATGAAAACCTTCTGCAGCACAGACTGACTCAAAAAGTTTTCCCAGCAGATTTTCGCGTCCCTTTATACAATAAATAGCATCGAAAACAATGTATCTGAATTCTCCCGGCCGGAACAATCTCCGGAAATATGGTGTTTTAGGCAAAACCTTCATCATTACCCAACCCCAGATTCCGGGAATATCATATACCTTATAAACCGAAGGTATCGCACTGACTCCTGCAATGATCTTGTTCCCCTCTTTTAAAATGTAATACTTGTCGCCGAAAAATGAATAGTCAGTACTAAAAAAAGAATAGTCCCTGTAATATTCCAGTAAAAGGGATTCCATTTCAGGTTTTTCATCATCCCTTAACTTCGAAACCCGGTGATCGGATTTAGGCGAAAATCTGCTGAACGCAACTGTAAGGAATGATCTTATATACTCATATCCTGCCTGGTGGACAAGGTTTTTAGATCTTTCATTCTTGCTTTCCAAAAAAGCATACATAATGTGTCTGTCTCCCTCAAATACATCATGAAGATCCAATAAATGCGGCTTACTGAAAATTTCCAGAGTTTTTTGTTTGAAACTGTCGTCCTTCTCAGGTTTTATCAGCGCTTTCGTCCGTCTCCTCCAACCGGAATCAGATTGATATGTTGACTGAAAAGCAAGGTAACGCAGATATGAAGTAGGGTATCGCAGGTTACCTTGTCCGGAGATGCGATAACATGATCCTACTGTTCCGGTTATCTGGTTTTTCTTATAAAGTGAAACAAATCTGATCTGATCTTTATATGCAGCAATGCGCGGGGCGATATTCTGTAATGAAAACCTTAACCCCCCTTCAGAACCCTGAACAGCATGATTGAGGATGTCTAAAATCCCCTCATTTGCATAATCAGAAACTCTTACTTCAAGTCCCTTGTAATCAAATACCTTTTTTTCAAACATATGGGGTTGTCGAAATAAACCGCAATATATGAAATAAGGCGTAATGGCGCAAAGGCGCAAAGGCATAACGGCAAATAATGTATTTTGTATTATAGATTATTGGTAATGTTAAGAATGAAGGAAATGGCATTATTTGATAATTAATATTTCATTCCTAAGCCATTGTGCCGCTGTGCTGTTAAAGAGTCAGGTGATAGTCGGCAAAAGGGCAGTTGAAATAAGCAGATCTTCAGGGTTGGTAATCTTTATATTTTCACGGTTACCTTCAATGAGGTTGATTTTTTCTCCTGTCTTTTCAAGAACAGTCGCATCATCAGTAAAATCCGGACTATATTCCTGCAGATAAGCATTTTTGATTAGTCCGGTATTAAATACCTGTGGAGTTTGAATCTGTTTTATGTGTAACCGGTTAACCGGAAGGCTTCCCTGGTCTGTTAATATTCTCAGAGATTCAGTCGGAGAAATTGTCGGTATTGCATTGCCAAGCTTTTCAGCAGTATCAAAACATCTTTTGATAGTATCTATACTCACGAAAGGTCTCACTCCGTCGTGAATGGCTACCAAACCCTCATTATTGACAAATTTAAGTCCGTTCCTGACAGAATAGAAGCGGTTGTATCCGCCCTCAACAAGGGTGTGGAGGATTGAAAATGAATGTTTTTTCTGAAGATCAATCCAGAAACGCAGCTGGTTTTCAGGTAGTACCGTAATTATTTCAATTGCATCATTGAATGATTTGAATCTTTCAATTGTGTGCATAAGAACTGGTCTGCCGGCAAGCTCCAGAAATTGTTTGGGAATTTCTGCTCCCATCCTTTTACCACTACCTGCTGCAACAATTACAACGTACAGATCCATAAAAACCGCATTTAAGATCAACTTTTTGCCCCCTTCCTCCTAAAGGGGGTTTAATCCTCGTTTTTTAAGAATAATTTCTTAATTTGAGGGAATTAGCCCCCTTTAGGAGGGATTGGCGGGCTATTCTTTCGTATACAAAAATCTCTTTATGCTTCTCTTTGGTGTTTTTGCAAATTCTTCAGGATGTACCCTTAATTTATTTATGGCCATGAATTCAGGCAATCTCTCATTTACCTCTTTCCTGGTTTTATCCAGATACTCAATAAGCTGATCTTCTGATATATTATCCCTTTTCAGCATTTCATAATCGGGGAAAACCAATGCGATCAATTTATTATCTACTAAAATTACTACCGATTCGACGATATAATCTTTATTATTTATAACAGCCTCAATTTCTTCAGGATAAATATTTTGACCCGATGGCCCGAGTATCATGCTTTTGCTTCTTCCTTTAATGAAAATATTGCCATCCTTATCAATTACACCAAGATCGCCGGTATGCATCCAACCCTTATCATCAATCATCTCCCGGGTTGCTTTTTCGTTCTTATAATACCCTGTCATCACATTCTCCCCCCTTAGAATAATCTCTCCGACAATGTTTTCCGGATCAGGTGAATCAATGGTAACTTCCAAAGTATCAACAGCTCTTCCGGATGCACCAAGCTTTGTGGTGTCCCATGAAGCATAACTGATTAGCGGCCCGCATTCTGTCATACCGTATCCGACAGAAAATTTGAATTTTATTTTTTTAAAAAATATCTCAGCATCCGGGTTAAAGGCAGCTCCCCCTATTACTATCTCTGCAAACTGTCCACCAAATGTTTCCGTCAATTTTGCATTGATTTTTTTATGTAATATATTCTTTAACCCGGGAATGGAAAGCATGATCTTCATAGCAGGTTTACTAATAACCGGCAATAGCTGTTTCTTGAAGATCTTCTCAATAACCAGGGGTACTGAAAGGATCAGCCGGGGTCTAATTTCTTTAAATGCCTGAATTATAATTTGTGGCGATGGTGTCTTTGACAAAATTGTAATATGGCATCCGATTGTAAACGGAAAAAGGAATTCAAATGCACATCCATAGGTATGTGCCAGAGGAAGGAATGAAACAAGAGGATCTCCCGGTTTTAAGGGCATGTTATTCTGAGCATATCTGACGTTGGCAGCAAGATTGTTATGAGTTATCATTACTCCTTTTGAAAAACCTGTCGTTCCCGAAGTATAGCTAATTACTGCAAGATGATCATTTGAGATGTCAGAGAACTTAATGTTCTCTTTTTTAAGCTCAGAGAAAGCATTAGAATATTTCTCGTTAAGTGAGGAGAAAACTTCTTTAACTGCCTGGCTATCTGAAATTATCATCTGGAAGTCATCAAGAGAAAATACTCCGGTTATCTCTGGCATTTTGATGATATCCAGAAGGTCAAATATTTTCTCATCTACGAAAAGAAGTTTAGAATCAGAATGGATAATTATATTAGTAAGATCATCGGGTTTAAAATCGGGAAGAATCGGAACTATTACAGCGCCATAAGTTACTGCTGCCAGATAGGTAATGCACCAGTTCGCTGAATTCCGTCCAACCAGGGCAATTTTATCCTCCTCTATTATTCCTGATTCTTTAAAGAGAATATGAAGTTTTAGGATTTTTTCAGCTATCTCCTTGTAAGAAAGACCTTTTTCTTTATAATTCGACAATGCCTCAATTTCCCAGTTTTGTCTGATACTCTGTTCAATATATCCGATTAAACGTTCCTGTATCATAGATTTGGATTTTAAATTTTCCGACGAAATTACAATTTGATTAGCAATAATATGTTCAATAATTCAACTTTTCTCATAAGTTGAAAGTCTGGGCAGGGGTCACTAAATGAAATACATCAGAAGAATTGCCACTATCGAAAGAATATTTACCACTGTAAAAAAGTAATTATATCCTTCTCTTTTTTTGCTGAACTGACCAAGTTTCCGGGCAAATATACCAATAGTAGGAACAAAAAGGACAACGAGGAATGCAAAAAATTCAATGCCGAAGAATACCGTTTCCAATCCGCCTTTCACAAGTGCCGAGAGATAGATAACTATCAGAAGTACCAATAAGTAAAGGAGATAACTTATTTTAAGAAGCAGCGTGGATACAAGCCTGCGTTTATGCAGCTGATGGGGTTTAAGATAGGCATAGGCAAGAGCAAAAACTATAATAATAAAAACAACCCCAAGAATATGATTCAGCACGGCAGGAAAATTGGCCATATCCACAGGTATTAGTTTGATAATCACGATTCTTTATTTGTCCATACTAATGAACTTGCTCCAAGTACAGCAGCATTATGAGTACTTAGCTGCGAAGGCAGCAGCTTCACTTTACCTTTATAAATGCTGAGAAGGTTTTCTTCCATATATTCTTTTGCAGGTTCAAAGATCAAATCCTTGGCAAGGGCCAATCCGCCAAAAAGAAATATTGCTTCAGGATTGGTGTGCGCTACAACATCGGCAAGTTTGAAGCCGAGCATCCTTCCTGTATGCGTAAATGCTCTCTTTGCAATATAATCGCCACGTTTGGCGGCATCGTGTATAATTTCGGCATCAAGCTCTTCAAAACTCAATTTCCTCAGCTCGCTGGGTTCATTGCTGTCAGCCATTATCTTAAGAAGAGATCTTTTGAGTCCCGTGGCCGAGACGTATGTTTCGAGACAACCTTTTCTGCCGCATCCGCAATCGCGGTTTGACGGACCCGGCCGAATTGCAGTATGTCCGATTTCGCCGGCAAAACCATCATGTCCGTATAAAAGTTTCCCGTCAATAACAAACCCGCTGCCAAGGCCGGTACCAAGAGTAATTACAACAAAGTTTTTCATCCCCTTAGCGCCTCCGTATATCATCTCTCCCACAGCTGCTGCATTGGCATCGTTTGTAACAATCACCGGAAGGTTTGTATGCCTGTTAAATATTTCGGCAAGAGGGACAATTCCTTTCCATGGAAGGCCTGCAGCATGCTCTATTGTTCCTTTATTAATGTTTCCCATGGGTGCACCAATGCCAAATCCTATAACTTCTGATCCGTTCCCTATCTTTTGGGCTGTTACCTGTATCTTTTCGTATAATGCAGCTACAAATACTTCAATTTCATCATAATGAGAGGTTTTCAACTTGTCTTCACCCAATATATTACCTTCTCTGTCTACAAAACCAAAGACTGTATTTGTACCACCGATGTCAATACCTACCGCTACCTCTTTTTTTGCCATAATATGTAAATGATTGCTTTATACCTGTAAATATAACACTTACAAATTTAAAATATGAATTCTGCTTATCTAAAATATTTCCGCTGTTTCAGGGTTACCTGCAAAATCAGTTCATCCTTCTGTCTTTTTACCTCTCCCCAACGGGGCTGTTGAATAAGTCGAAATCCATTAACCACAGAGGGGTCCAAGCTTTAAGAAATAGCCCGGTGAGCCTGTCCCGATTTACCGGGAGCTATTTTAGCGAAGGGGCCAGCCTGCAGAGGTGGCATTTTACACAAAGATCACAAAGGATTGAATTACATGGTTTTAACTTTGTGTCCTTTGTGCCTTCTTAGTGTACTTTGTGGTTAAAAANNTAAAAAGGACTTTTTCAACACCCACCTAAAATCTTAATATTGTTTTAGACCCCCTTCTCTCTTGTTTGAAGAGGGCAAGGGGGAAGAGGTAAATAAAGCTATTCCGGTATATATTCATTCCCCACTTTCCTTGCCCTGGTTGGTTTATCAAGATCAATCCCGAGAGATATCCCCGTTTCTACAAGAATATTCCATCCTGCTGCAAGCTGAACATATTCAGCATATTGACCACCATCAGGAATAATTATTGTCGGAAAAATGGTTTTTTTGGTTGATACCGCAATGATATTCATTCCAACGCCTTTCACCAGGCACTCATTAAATTTCCCCATTTCAGCAGCAAATGGTTCAATCCATATCAGAACTTCCTTTTTGTCCATTACTTCCTCAATACCATGAACTGCAAAAGTTCCCTCGAGGAAGGCTGATTTTTTTCTGGTAATTTCATTGGTTTTCAAAGCCAGCTCTTCAGCAACCCCGTTGTTTCTTCCGGCAAAGTATATTGTGCCGGCTTTCCTTATTATTTCAGTTATTGCCGGATCAATTTTTAATGTCAGAGCCTCTTCCGTTTTTCTTGCCAGTTCTTTTAGCCCTTCCATTTTCTCGCCCCTGATGATCCTGAGCAGTGAATCATAAAAAAGCCCCTGTTCAATCACCGACTTTGTAGCCGCCACTGCGTTTTCTTTACCACAGATTAAAATATGTGTAGCCGAAGCAATTTCTTCAAGTTTCGTTTTCGGGTTTGCCGTGAGACCAAAAATTGCAGTATGTTTCTGTTTTTTAAGTAAGGTTGTCAGACGGATAACCTCTTTTGTCTGACCCGAGTTTGAGGCAGCAAATACAGCATAGTCATTCAGATTATATTCTTCAGCCTGGGTACACCCTTCCGTTACAACAGGAAGAGTAAATCCTTTTTTATGAGATGTATAGATTGCCCGTTTAGCAGGAAAAATCCTGCTACTACCTTCTCCGGTAAGAAATAATCCTTTGAACTTCCTGACGGCTGCAGCAAACTTTTCCGCTGCCTCAGGCTTAAAGGATTTAATGATATCCGGTGATTCCATCATTTCCTTTACAAGGGCATATTTATTGTACTTTTCCTCTGTTAGATTCATAATTATTACATTTTATTTATAAGAAATTCTGAAAGATCATCCTGAACCTGAGTCTCTCTCTGGAAACCGCCTCCGAGATGCTGCCAGTAAACTTCAGCATATTCAATACCAACCATTTTTCCATAGTTCCGGTTTCCTTCGAGAACATATCCGAAGAAATCATTCATTTTATGCATATGCTGCATCAACTCTATCTGGGAGACATGATAGCCGAGCATTTTTTTCTTTGTTTCAATAGCTGTTTTTATATCAACAAAAAAATGTGGTGGGACTATCTGTGATCCCAGCGGATCAGATAAAGTCAGTGGGGAGGTATGATACAGCAGTGGTGTTATCTCGAGAGACTTTTCTTTGACCGGGACCGTATCGAGCGATGAGACCATTGCTGCCGTTTCAACAATATTGGCTGTTGTACGATGATCAGAATGGTAATCAGAAGCAAGATGAGTGAATATTATCCCTGCCCTGACCTTTCTCATCAGAGATATTGCTTTTAACCTCAACTCCCTTGTGTCAAACAGAAAACCGTCGGTTCCTCCCAGCATATAGTATTCAGCATCAAGAACTGAAGCTGCTTTTTTTGCTTCCTCAATCCGGAGTTTTGCTGTCTCCTCCATGGTCATATTACAACCGCCAAGGTCTCCGGCGGTCAATGTGGCTATAACAATTTTGTAGCCTTTGTCTTTTAGTAATTTCAAGACTCCTGCGTTCCATGCTTCCGCATCATCGGGATGGGCATGAATGGATAATGCAACTTTATTAAATTCTTTAGTCATGGTTGTTTTTTTTATTTTTTTTTGCAAATATTTTTTCGAGCTGTACAAATTCCGGCAATTCTCCGGCAAGTGGTTTTATATAATCAATGAATTTTTGAGATACATGATTCCCTTCCTTATTAAAGTAATCTGACGGCATTGGTTTAGCTGAAACGGCAACTTCTTTTAACGGAACTTTACCAAATTCAATGGTATATGGGTTGTTTGAAGTTCTCTTAATACTAACCATAAATCCTGATTCTCCTTTCTCAGCCAGTTTAACCGCTTCGACTCCGCAGCGATAAGCTTCTATAAGGTCCACCTCAGAGGATCTCACAAAATCGCTCATTATCAATGACTCTGTGATTTGAAATTCGCCCCTGTATCCGAATTCTCCTGTTATCATCCGGTGAAGGCTGAGTGCAACGCTTGAGCCGCCCATAGCCCCAAACTCAGTATTATTAAACTTATCTTTCACGGTAGCAGAACTTACCGGAGTGCCATCGGAATATTTTAATCCTTCTCCGCAAACAATGGAAACCCAACCATATTTTTTAATGCATGAATCAGCTTCTTTCAGGAATTTTTCCCGGTCAAAATAAAACTCCGGGGCATAAATAAGATGCGGGGCATCTTCTTCATTTTTTCTTGCCATTGCAGTTGCAGCTGCGAGCCAGCCGGCATCTCTTCCAATAGTCTGATAAATAACAAACGTATCAACTTTCTGCATATCGCGGGCAAGTATTCCGGCCTGCATAACATTCAGAATATTTGACCTTGCAGCTGAGGCAAATCCCGGAGTATGATCGGTACCGAATAAATCGTTATCAACAGTTTTAGGAATTCCAATACCTATGAGTTCGTACTTTTTATTTCTGCAATAGGATTCAACCCTGTGGATTGTATCCATAGTGTCGTTACCTCCTATCAGAAAGAAATATCTTATATTATATTTCTTAAGTACATCAAGAATAAGGGGAAGATCTTTCTCTTGTACCTTGTATCGCGATGATCCCAGTGCTGAGGAAGGTGTATGACGTAATCCTTCAATAATATTGCGCGGCTGTCTTCCAAGATCGTACAACCACTCCTGCATGAAACCTTCAATCCCAAAATGCATTCCATATATATCCCCGATGAAAGATGAGACTAAAGCTGTTTCTATAACTCCTGCAAGACTCGAGTTGATCACCGATGTCGGTCCTCCCGATTGACCGACGAGAGCATTTCCTTTAATCATAATTATTCATTTATTCCGTTTAATATGTAGTTTCGTTTGTCTCCCAGGTTTTCACCCCTAAATCCCTCAAGGGGGACTTATTGCATATCTGAGTATTAGTCCCGCACAGCGGGATTGTGGGACAAAAACAACTATACAAATTTCAGTAACCCAAAATGTTCCGGCTGATGGTAATCCGGCTTTTCTGTGCCCACCGGATTCCATGTGACGTAATGAGGAACTGTAAGCTTATCACCGCACTTATAAAAATTCGCCCTGAAGATTTTCCCTTTCAGATCTTTCACCTGATGATGAAAAAAAACTTCAAAAGGAATGGCAATTGTAATCGTCCATACAGATTCTCCTTCTATTTCTCTTACTGGTTTTGTACCAGCAGTTGTAAGCCTTCTTATTTTTGAGATGATCTCGGGCCTTACCCTCTGGCTGTTTGCCCTCCCGGTTCCAATTCCGAGCAGACAGGTCCCGATTGCATTAAACTCCATATTATAATATATCCCGTCATCCTCCGGTGAAACAAAAAACTCGACACATGAATCTTCGCAAACCATTTGATTTGTATCAGTTTTTTCTGCCTTGAAATAATTCTCGGTAATATAATATTTCAGGAAAATTTCATGGTCATTATATGCAATAGACAATGCCACATCAGGCTTATAATTATACTCTTTCCAGTTAATGGTATCGATCAGCAGCCGTTCTTTCTGTTCATCCATACTGACTGAAATTTCTTCCAACGGAGGATAATCTGATTTAAGTTCTACTTTTTGTACTTCTGCAATTTTCATATCTGAATGCGTTTTACTTCGGAACTTAAAGAACCAAAATTAATATAAAAATACATTCATTCCTAATTCTAAAATATCCCTGTTAATTTAATTCATTACAGGCTAGAGAAGCATGTTTCTGGTTTTCTATTTTCCCTTTTTCTTTTCGCGCAGTTTAGGATCCTTGAAGTTTTTAACACTTATATCCCATGCCTTGGAATCTGTGAATTCGAGCTCATATCCTGATCTTAATTCAATATCGACGGGGTAATAAGAAACAGGTTCCGGCTGCCTGTGTGTTGTAAAATCACCCGTAGTCCATTTCCTGTCGCCATTCAGATCGTATATTACCCGTAAACGGTAAACACCTGGATCCAGGAGTGGAAAAACAGTTTTACCATCTTTTGTCATGTAATTTTCTGCAACAAGGTTTTCGGTTTTATCAAGCAATTGAATTATCCTGTTACCATCATAATTTTTAATTGCAATTGTCAATTTACAATATGATTCAGGATCTTTAATAGAGAATTTTGTTCCAACAGAATCGGAAAAATTATTATAAATATTGCTAAATGAAGCTCTATCCGCAATAAAGAGGTATTTCTTGCCCTCTGCCAGCTTTGTTTTCAGGTAATATTTACATGAATTGGCACTGTCTTTAAACAGATGGTATGGTAAACTTTGTCTGGTTTCCTTAACCAATTCATAAAGTTTGATTTTCGAAGTATCAGGCTGCCGGAAAGGAATTTTGGATTTAAAAATAATGGATTGTCCGGGTTTTAAAAAACCTGATTGAATAGTGCTTTCATAAGTGAAAACAGTCCTTTTTACTTTTGCCACCCGTGGCGGCCGTGGTGCAAGGTATCTCATAACAATAGTGTCTTGCTTATAGCCTGTTACCCCAAGTGTGTCTGTAAAAGGAAATTTTATAATAGTACTAATCTGAGGCTGCGAATAAAGAGAACTGTCTGTAAGCCATACACTTAAAGTATCTCTGCTTCGGCTTGATTCTGTAAAATACGATTTATTGTCTGCCTTTAGTATAGAAAAATCAAATTTCATTGTATCG
>PMNJ01000287.1:0-377 GCA_003162595.1 Bacteroidales bacterium
AAGAATTCCATGATAAAAATTCTCGATGCCTCAGGAATGAAGTACAGTTTTATGGATGAGCAGGGAGGTGTCTGTTGCGGACGTCCGTTAATGCTTGCAGGACAGGACAAGGAAGCCAGGGAACTTATTAATTTTAATTCACAGATGATCTGGAAATCAGGAGCACACACGCTTGTCACTTCGTGTCCTATATGTTATAAAGTGTTTAAAGAGAGCTATTATCTCGATGTGGAAGTGCTTCATCATACACAATTTATCAAGAGACTGATTGATGAAGGATCAGTGAAAATGAATTTCTTACACAAGAAAGTTGTCTATCATTCTCCTTGTGAGCTTGGAAGAGGATCAGGTATATATGATGAACCAAAAGATGTTCT
>PMNJ01000287.1:383-12464 GCA_003162595.1 Bacteroidales bacterium
AACAAGAGTTGCAGATATTTCTGAGATTGTAGCTGAAGCTTTAATAATGAAACCCTTAAAAAAAAATAGCAGCAATATCACTTCAATAAAAGAGCTCGCAAATATTTGATCTCATCTTTGAGTACACGAAGAAAATTCAGTTTTATTCTGCCATTTCAAACAATTCATATACTGAAATTGTTTCTGACACGTTATATACACGAATATTACAAATTAAATTGCTGAAAAATGTGTCGGAAATTATTCGGGTTGCTGATATTGACTGGGATCGCATTATTTTATTCATGCAAGAATACTGGAGAACCAAAAGAGACGAAAAATAAAGTTGTTCAAAACAAGATTTTACAGCAGTCGGACGGGACTATTTCATTAAAGGTTGATAAAGCGGACTGTTATCAGGACATGGTAAATCCTTCAAGCAATACCGCTGAATGGAATGTGGTTGTTTCTAAATCAGGCCGATTTAATGTTTGGTTATCAAGTTCTACTAAAGATACAACCGATCTTAAGTATAATAATTCGATTATGCTGAGCATTCTTGATAACAGGATTGAAGCTCGTCCGGCTTGTGACAAAATAGTACATAACTCTAGTGATGTCACCTATCCATATTTCAGGGCTGATTCCTTTTTAGGGTCACTATATATACAAGATACTGGACTTTATAATATTCAGATAATCAGCGAGAAAATTGTTCCTAAGGACATTAGGAAAGGAGAATCTTCAGGTTCGGATAATTCAAAGCTTTTATCTGTCTTTCTTACCCCAATTACCCGTTAATTTTAATCCATTCCTTTGCGTTGACAAAAGCTTTTATCCATGGCGTAACATCGTCATTTTTTCTGTCATCAGGATAAAATCCACATTGCCAGGGAAAATATGCCCTCTCAAGGTGTGGCATCATTACGAGGTGACGACCATCTTCAGAGCATAGTCCTGCTGCATCATAATCTGAACCGTTTGGATTTGCCGGATAAGTATGTCCTGAGAATTTTAATGGTATCTGATATTTGTTCTCAGGATAAGGCAGGCTGAATTGCCCCTCTCCATGAGCTACCCATATTCCGAGCTCCATGTTTGTCATGTTTCCAAGCATAACAGAGTTATTTTTCAAAATCTTTACCCCAAGAAAACCTGATTCAAATTTGTGTGACTTATTAAGAAACAACTTTGGTTTTTCTTTATGCTGTGGATACAACAGACCCAGTTCGACCATGAGCTGACATCCATTACATACGCCAAGCGACAGAGTATCAGTTCTTTTATAAAAATTATCGAGGGCTATACGTGCTTTTTCATTATATCTGAATACTCCGGCCCAACCTTTGGCAGATCCTAAAACGTCGGAATTAGAAAAGCCTCCGACAAAAACTATCATACTGATTTCCTCCAGGGTTTCTCTCCCCGTTATAAGGTCAGTCATATGTACATCCTTGACATCGAAACCCGCCAGGTACAGGGCATAAGCCATCTCCCTGTCACCATTTACACCTTTTTCCCTGATTATAGCAGCCCTGGCACCTGATTTTTTCCTTCTAACGGGTGTTATTCCAAGTGATTTAAATGTTCCGGCAAAATCAGTTATTTTTATGTTTAATTCATGGTTTTTATAATTCCGGAACCGTTCAAGTGCAAGTTCCGGTCCGCATTGACGCCTGTCGAGAAGATACGAAGTACGGAACCATTTATCACGAAGTTTATCAATATCGAAAGTTATTAGATTATCATCGTTTGTTATAAAAAGCATTCTTTCATTAACAGGGTGTCCAATAGAGAAATATGAAATTCCGTTTTCAAGCAGTAATTCAGCAATTTCATCCTCATCTTTTACCTGAATAATGATTCCGGGGTTTTGACTGAACAGTATCTTAATAATATCACTTTCATTAATTGCTGTGAGGTTAACAGATATTCCCCCGTAGGTGTTAGAAAAGCACATTTCCAGAAGTGTTGTTAACATTCCGCCAGCTGATATATCATGGCCCGAAAGAATCTTCCCTTTAACTATAAGATCCTGAATTGTATCGAATACTTCTTTAAAGTATGCCGGGTCAGTAACGGTAGGAGCATCATCGCCAAGTCTGTTTAGAATCTGGGCAAAGCTGCTGCCTCCAGGTTTAAAGTCATCCCGGCTCATATCAATATACAAAAGACTTGTATAAGGATCATTTACAATTACCGGTTCTACAATTTTTCTGATATTGTCAACTTCACCTGCTGCTGAGATAATTACTGTACCCGGAGAAAACACAACCTGATCATTATATTTCTGGGTCATTGAAAGACTGTCCTTGCCTGTTGGAATGTTTATGCCGAGGGCGATTGCAAAATCGCTTGCTGCTTTTACGGCTTCAAACAGCCTTGCGTCTTCACCTGGATTCTTGCATGGCCACATCCAGTTAGCTGATAGAGAAACACTTCTTAATTTGTCGGTAAGTGGCGCCCAGATGATATTGGTAAGAGCCTCTGCAATAGATAGTACGGAACCGGCAGAAGGATCAATAAGTCCTGAGGCCGGAGCATGTCCGATTGATGTAGCCATTCCCTTTTTGCCCCTGTAGTCGAGAGTAATTGCTCCAAGATTGTTTAAAGGTAACTGAAGAGGACCGGCACATTGTTGTTTCGCAAGTCGGCCGGTTACCGACCTGTCTACTTTGTTAGTAAGCCAGTCTTTGCAAGCAACCTCTTCAAGTTGAAGAACATGTTCTGCATATTCTTCAATTTTTTGAACTGAGTATTCCGGTTTTTTATAAATGTTTTCAATAATTATATCATTCATTATTGTTTTCGGAGGATCACCGAAAAGTGATCCGAGTGCTAAATCAATAGGCTTTTCATTAGTGGCCGGATTCTCAAAAGTAAACATCATGTCGCCTGTTACTTCGCCGATGATATAAATTGGTGCTCTTTCCCTTTCGGCAATCTTCTTTAAAGTGTCAATATCAATCTCTTTCATGATCAGGCCCATGCGTTCCTGGGACTCATTCCCGATTATTTCACGGGCTGACAGAGTAGGATCCCCTATGGGTAATTTGCTGATATCAATTTTACCCCCGGTTGCTTCAACAAGTTCCGACAGACAGTTAAGATGACCACCTGCTCCATGATCATGAATAGATATTATTGGATTATTCGACGATTCACTCAGGGCCCTGATTGCATTATAGACTCTTTTCTGCATCTCGGGATTAGCCCTCTGAACGGCATTCAGTTCGATCGAGCTGTCGAATTTTCCTGTGTCTACTGACGAAACGGCTCCGCCACCCATTCCTATTCTATAATTATCCCCTCCCAGTAAAACAATCAGGTCGCCTTTTTCAGGAATATCTTTCTCACTGTCCTTCTTCTTACCAATCCCTATTCCACCGGCAAGCATAATAACCTTATCATAGCCAAACATTTTAAGATTCTCAAAATGTTCGAAGGTAAATACCGAACCACAAATCAGAGGTTGTCCAAACTTATTTCCAAAGTCACTGGCACCATTTGATGCTTTGATTAATATATCTTCAGGTGTCTGATAAAGCCATGGTCTTTCCTGTGTGGCTTTTTCCCAGGGACGGTCCCCGTCAGGACGTGGATAAGAAGTCATATACACAGCTGTACCGGCAATTGGGAAAGCCCCTTTTCCTCCTGCAATCCTGTCCCTGATTTCACCACCAGTTCCGGTTGAAGCACCGTTGAATGGTTCAACAGTGGTTGGAAAATTATGTGTTTCAGCTTTTATTGAAAGAACAGATTCATAGTCTGTTACGTTAAAAAAATCAGGTCCTTCCTGTGTTCCTGGAGCAAATTGCTCAACAACCGGACCCTGAACAAATGCACAATTATCTTTATAGGCTGAAATTACGCTGTTTGGATTGATTTTGGTTGTAGCCTTAATCATCTGAAAAAGAGTTTGCTCCTTTTCAATACCGGAAAGAACGAAAGTCCCGTTGAATATTTTATGACGACAGTGTTCAGAATTAACCTGAGAAAATCCAAATACCTCACTATCTGTTAGTTTTCGACCCATTGATTTGCTCAATTGATCAAGATATTCAACTTCTTCAATATTAAGAGCGAGTCCCTCTCTGAGATTATATTTTTTTATATCGTTGATATAAAATACAGGATCCGGAAGTTTGTCAATAGTGAAGAGGTTCTGATCTAAATCGTTATAGAGAGACTGAAGCATCGGATCATAATGAGGTTCTTTTGATGCAGCCACATGGAATTCCTCGATTCTCTTTATCCCAGTTATTCCCATATTCTGAGTAATCTCAACCGCATTGGTACTCCAGGGAGTTATCATCTCTTTACGTGGGCCAATAAAGGTTCCTTCAATGCTATCATTACTAATTAATGAAGCATTTCCAAACAGCCAGGATAATTTTTCGATATCTTTTTCAGGAAGTTTTTCTGAGGTGCCGACTGCAATTAAGTTATTAGAGATACCTTGAAAAAAGAGAATCATATTATTGCTATTAATATATTGATAAATAATGAATTATGCTTTTATAGCTTGGCTCTACAAGTCTTGTAAAGATAGCATTAATTCTGATCAGATGCTGGAAACATACATGGTTTTGTACTCCGTTTTGATTTACTTGTTCCGGAATTTATGAAAAAATTTCGACCGATTAAAAAGAGCTTAAATATTTAACAATTTTTAATACATCAATATGTCAAATCTCAGAATAATAATTCAAAATAAACAATATTTTTAAGCGGCTCAAATGTCCAATTTAGATCAAAACAGTTAGATAATATTTTAATCAAAATTATCCCTGTTAGTTGTAACATTTTTGCGATGATGTCGTACTACAAATAAAAAACAATTAAATGAAAAAGATTAATTTATACACTTTGATAGGTTTAATGGCAATATTGATTTGCATTTCTTCCTGTAGTAAAAAAGATAGCGGTAACTTAGATGAACCGGTAGTTACAACACCTGTACAAGTTGAAGCAGAAGTCTCACGCTCCGTACTTTACGATGGAACAACAAATATTGAATATTATTTTACTGTCAGGGATAATAATGTCCTTGTAAATAATGCGACGATTACGGTAAATGGTATTAATGTCCCCCGAGTTATTGGATTCATTGACGGATATTATGATCTGAGGGAATATGATAATCCGGCTGCAAGTTATGTGCCGGGACAAACCTATACTGCTTCAGTTCAATACAATGGGAAGACTTATACTGAAAGTATGAAGGCTCCTGGCGGATTTGCTTTAAATAGCGATTATACAAAAATTCAATGGGATCAAAATGGCAACTATGCCACACTCGATATATATTATTTATATGGTTCTACAACATATACTGTTCCTTCAGCCAGACCAAGTCCTCTGACCAGTCCTCAGACAATACCTTCTAAAGCATATCCCACTCCGGGATCAACATATACAATTCATGGATGGGTTCAGAATAGCAAGAAAAATTCGTTTGGTTCTCTGAGTGGGGATAACAGCTATATGACAGTAACGGATTTCAAAGAGTGGAGGGTAACAAAATAGCTCTTTTGATGAACCGTTGTGTTTTCAGTCTGATTATTTCAATCCACTTCGTTTAAGCAGGGCATCTATTGTAGGTTCCATGCCTCTGAACTTTACATAAAGATCATGAGGGTACTCAGTACCTCCTTTTTCAAGTATGTTTTTTCTGAAAGATGCTGCAGTTTCCTTATTGAATATTCCGGTTTCAGTGAAATAACTGAAAGCGTCTGCATCCAGTACTTCGGCCCATTTGTATCCATAATATCCTGCTGCATATCCNNCCACCTCCGAAAATATGTCCGAAAGAGGCACTCATATTTGAACCTTCAATTGGAGGAAACATTTCTGTTTTAGCCATAGCAATAGATTCAAATTCCGAGATATTTGTCTCTACCGGCTTTGTTATGGTATGCCATGCCATATCGAGAAAGCCGAAGCTTAACTGCCTGTAACATGAATAACCTTCATTAAATGTCGAAGCTTCTTTTATATTGCTTATTATTTCATAAGGGATTTTTTCTCCGGTAAGATAATGTACAGCCCATGTATCGAGCCACTCTTTTTCAAAAGCAAAATTTTCCATGAACTGGGAGGGTAACTCAACGAAATCGCGTGCGACATTTGTGCCGGACAGGCTCTCGAAGGTGCATTTAGTCAATATCCCATGCAAAGAGTGTCCAAACTCATGAAGGAAGGTGGTCAGCTCATTAAATGACAGAAGTGAAGGTCGTGTATCAGATGGTCTCGTAAAGTTTGCAACTATTGAGATCAAAGGCCGAACTTCATTTCCGTTTTCATTCTTCTGGTCCCTGTAACTGGTCATCCAGGCTCCACCATTCTTCCCGTGACGAGGGTGGTAATCGATATAAAGAATTGAAAGAAATGTGTTGTCGTGGTCATATACTTCGAAGGTCTTTACTTCTGAGTTGTAAACAGTAATTACGTTGTTTCTGATAAACCTTATGCCATATAGTGCTGAAGCAAGATCCAGCACGGCAGCTTCAACTTTTTCAAGACTGAAATATGGTTTAAGTATTTCATCATCAATATCATATAACTTTTTCTTCAGCTTCTCAGAATAATAGGCCCAGTCGTATCTTTCGATTGCACCTGTATGTCCCTGGCTTTCAGCAAATTTCCGGATATTTTCAAAGTCACGTAAAGCAGCTTGTTTTGAAGCCAGATAAAGCTCTTCCAGAAATTTTTCAACTTTTTCAGGAGTATCTGCCATACGGTCGCCTAATATCATTTCAGCAAAAGTACTGAAGCCCAGCATTCTGGCTATCTCAAGACGCAGGTTTGCAATTTTAATGGCGTTTTGACTGTTATCATAATCATTGGCTCTGAAGGCACGGGAAGAATAAGCTTTTAGCATTTTCTCGCGAAGATCTCGTCTTTCAGAGTACTGCATAAATGGAACATAGCTTGGAAAATGGAGAGTGAATATCCATCCCTGCTTTTTTCTGCTTTCAGCTTCCATCGAAGCCATTTCAATTAAACTTTCAGGGAGTCCCTCAAGATCATCGCTTTCGGTAATATGCAGTTCAAAAGAGTTTGTCTCTTCAAGGACATTCTCTTCAAATTTGAGTGATAGCGTTGTAAGTTCTTCAGAGATCGATCTGAACCGTTTTCTCTCTTCTTCTTTTAAGGCTGCGCCACCCAGAATGAAATTTCTGAATTTTCTCTCAGTCAGGATCTTCTGTTCGGTGTTTAGTCCGGAAGAATTTATTGATTCGTGTACTGTTTTTATCCTAACGAATAGTTTTTCGTTGAGCGTGATATCATTTGAAAATCGCGTAAGAAGCGGTGATACTTCCAGAGTAACTCTCTGAAGAGATTTATTGGTTTCAGCACTGTTGAGATTGAAAAGAAGCGATGTAATTCTGCCCAGAGTTTCACCTGCCCTGTCGAGTGAAGCGATGGTGTTTTCAAAATCCGGTGGTAAATTATTTTCTGAAATTATTTTTATTTCTTCTGCAGCAGATTTAATTGCTTCTTCCACTGCAGGTTTAAAATGAGTTGTCTCAACAAGATGAAATGGAGGAGTCCCAAAAGGTGTTGTCCATTTCTGAAGAAGGGGATTGGTCATATTAAAAATAGTTTAAAGTGCCTAAAGTGCCTAAAGTGCCAATCTTACACCTGCTGCTCCTGATNNTCCATTTCTGAAGAAGGGGATTGTCCATAATATGATATATGTTTAGCCTTTGTGAACCTTGGTGTTGCCCTTAGTGTGCCTTTGTGATTAAATTTGCCTTTACCACAAAGGCACACAAAGAAATAGAGTACTTTATGAGTATGAAATGTTAAATTCGACTGTATCAATAATTTATATATTGTTTATTTGTCATCATCATCATTACTTTTAATACCGGCCAATTTCGCAGGGTATGGTGTATTCCCTTTTTCAGCAAACCAGAGGATCCTGTTCAGCAGATCATCATCCCCCGAATCTACTCCATCATATTCCGGCAACATACTTTTTTTTGCAAAGTACAGCGCTTTCCCTTCAATGGATGAAAGCGGCGGGCTCATTTCGTCTATAGGAATATTGTTTGGCAATGCTTTGTAAGGAGTAATATCAGGAATGGTTCCAAAACACTCCGTCATAGTATTTGCGATAGCATCCTGAATGTTCATTGGAGGAAGTCCAAGTATCTGCTCAATTGTCCTTACCATTGAAGGCTGGGTATAAAATGTATGATTTACGTTTTTTAATCTGGAATACGGACTGATAACCATGCTGACTGTTCGATAGGCGGAAACGTGATCCCATCCACTCTGAGAATCATCTTCAACCACAAAAATAACAGTGTTTTTCCAGAACCTGCTTTTTGAAAAAGCTTCTACTATCCGTCCGAGGGCCACATCATTATCTGCTACCATAGCTCTTGGGGTAGGGCTTCCGGGTCTGGTTCCGGCCGTATGATCATTCGGAAGGGCAATAACCATCAATTCGGGAAGGCTATCACCTGGTGCAGCCTCATAATCATTTAATTCTTTAATCAATGCATCAGCCCTCATTACATCTGAAAACTCATGATTCCCAAATGAGGGATAGGTCGGGCTGAGTATTTTCCTTACATTTTCAATAGTTGAATAATTAGTGAATTCAACCTTTTCCCCATTGATATATTTTTTATAAATATCAGCCCACTTAAGGTTTTTATCAAGAACAGGAACCGAGGCTTCTCCGTAGATCCTGACAGATTTGCCTTTACTGGTTGCGTTATCCCAGATAAACCCTGTCGGAGCATAAACCAGTGCATCGGTCTGGACATGAGGATAACTTCTGAACCAGGCTCTCATATTCTTTTCGATGTAATCAGTTACAATTGAAGCATCAGTCCACTGATGTCCCTCTGCTGAACATTTTCCTGAAACATGGAAATTATCCATTAGCATAAACTCTTCAGAGAGCTTATGAATATTTGGGGTGATCTCAGATCCATAGATGCACAAACCAGGATCCCCATCTCCCTGTTTCATGTCTCCAAGAACCTGATCGTATGTCCGGTTTTCCTTTATTATATATGCCACATGTTTGAATACGGAAGGTTCGCCAATTCTGTCAGGTACCGGTTTTGGGCGGACGGATTCCCTGGGCTTTTCCATTGAGTTGGTTGCTCTTGAAAGATTATTGACAGCAATGACAGTATCGGTATAGGCCATAAGAGTTTTTAATCCGGGAACCCTGATAATCGATATTGAGGCCAGCATACTATGGGAGTTATAAACCAGGTTCTTCGTATTTTTGTTTGGCAATCCTAATCTTACACCTGCTGCTTCAAGGTTGCATACATATAAATATCCGGTGTTTGAGGCACAAATGGCTGAAGGGTATGCTCCGGTTGGTATAAAGCCTTTTACAGAGCTTTTAGGTTCAGAAGTATTTATTGCTGCATTTTTGCCGAGTTTGATGACAGCAAGTGCATTATCCATTCCATTTGCCACGTAGAGGTACTTACCGTCGGGTGAAAGACACAGACCATCCGGCGAATCACCGAAAAAAGAGTTAATTGCTGGCTGCAATCTGATACTGATTGTTTCAGAAACAGTGTCAACCGACGTATTTATAACAGACACGTTATCGCTGTTAGAATTAGTCACGTAGACAAATTTCCCGGAATTGTCAGATATTATTTCATTTGGATGCAGGCCGACAATGAGCTCTTTGATGATCTTCCCGGTAGCAGGGTCAATTACAGTAACACTGCCTTCCCTGGTTGCGCCTCCTGCACTCTCGTTATTTACTCTTGCAAGTCCCCATGGAACACCTGCCACTTCTTTGTCATCTTTATCCGGATATCTGCCTGCCCAGTTTGTCACATACAATTTCCCGGAAGCTATAGTCAGCCCGTAAGGAGCTACTCCGGGATCAACTGTCCAAATGGTATCTCCGGTTACAAAATCCTGTTTAATTACCTTATTATTACCATTAAGAACAACATATATGAATTCTTTTGAAGATTCTTTGTTTATCAGAATTTCGTTAGGCAGAGCTAATCTGGCAGGAGGAATTGTTTTATATTCCAGTACTCTGCCGAATTCAGCTTTATTTCCATCCCAGGATGCGGATATAACGTACGAACGGTTGCTATTTCCAATTGCACTCCAGATTACTTCCCAACCTTTAATCCCTTTGTGCCATTTGATTCCTGAATAGGTGTTCATACCGCCCGGAAAATTTCCTTTGGTATCAAGATTAAGAATGAATCTTACCTCCTTATTGGCAGTATTGATAAAAACAATACTATATCTTTCTTCCACAGCCAGCCATTTACCATCAGGCGAAATAGCAGCATCTAGTGAATGGTTTTCCAGAGACTTGTTTCCGAAATAGATCTGGAGACCCGCAGGCTGGATCATTCTGTTATAGGGGAGTGGTATCTGATGTGGATATTCAGTAACCTCATTTAATGAAACCTGCGATTGACTTTCAAGGCTGGCTGCTGTCAGAAAAAGGGCAATTAAATATCTTGTTTTCATTTTGTTAAAATATACGCAGAAAAAAAGAGACCGAATTTTAATTTCAGTCTCTTTATCTTTTTCAAAATGGCAAATCGCTAAGTTCGTCATTTTCAGGTGGAATGTCCTCCAGTGTGATATGCGACGGACCATTCTGATCCTTAACTGCGGAAGAGGTCTTTTCTATCTTCCAGGCGTCAAGGTTTGTAAAGTAATTAATTTTACCGTCGCGTTCCCATTTATTTCCTTTCAGATTAAACCATATCTTAACATCTTCATTAAGAAATGATTCGTTGATAAGGTCGCATTTGTCCTGTACCAACTGGAATTTGACATAGTCAATAAAAACTGCTGCCCCACCGGTCTCTTTTTTCTCAATGACAAATTCTCTTTTCTTAAATTTGTCGCTAACCTGATTAACAGGAGAGATATCGATTATTTTTCCTGTGATTTCAAATGCCATTTCAGTTTATTCTTCGTGAATAATTATTTTTTCAATTTTGTCACCCTGACGTATTTTATCAATTACATCCAGCCCTTCATACACTTTCCCGAAGCAGGTATGTTGTCTGTCAAGGTGTTTTGTATTGGTACGGCTATGACATATAAAGAACTGTGATCCGCCTGTATTTCTACCTGCATGTGCCATAGAAAGAACTCCTCTGTCGTGATATTGATTTTCACCGGTTAATTCGCACTTAATTTTATATCCCGGTCCGCCTGTCCCGACTCTGGGATCACTCATATCCCGGGAAAGCGGGCAACCTCCCTGAATAACAAAGTCAGGAATAACCCTGTGAAAAGCAAGCCCGTCGTAGAACCCTTTTTTTGCAAGTGTTATGAAGTTCTCAACAGTGCCAAGTGCGTCAGCTTCAAAAAAGCTGACCTTCATTGTACCTTTAGGAGTTTGTATATCTGCCGTGGTCATGTTACTTTACAATTTCCAGGAGTTCAACTTCGAAAATAAGTGTTGAAAATGGTTTGATAACTTCACCTGCTCCGGTTGCTCCATAGGCGATTGCTGCAGGAAGATATAGTTTGAATTTTGAACCAACCGGCATAAGCTGCAAAGCCTCAGTCCATCCAGGGATAACATTAGATACCGGGAAAGTTGCAGGCTGGTTTCTTTTAACTGACGAATCAAATTCGGTGCCGTCGATAAGAGTTCCGACATAATGAACTTTTACTGTATTCTGAGCTGTCGGTTTAGGACCTGTGCCCATTTTAATTACCTCATACTGCAAACCGCTGGCAGTAGTAGTTACACCGGCTTTTCCTTTATTTTTAGCCAGAAATGCCTCATTCTGATCGATATAATCTTTATACTTCACTTTATCAACTTCTGCCTTTTTTGCTGCCATTGCAGTTTCACGGTTTTTCATAAACGCCATTATATATGAACGCGCGATGTCATCAGCCATCATTGGTTTCCCCTTTTTCCCATCCATCATTGCTTTCGCAACAATCATAGGATCGAGAATAAGACTGTCTGACTTGAGAGCGTTATAATTTACAATACCAAAAGCATAGGACAATGAATCTTCTTTACTTTTAAGGTTTGTACTTTTAAGAGAACTCTTTCCGCAAGAGCCAAGCATTAATGCTATTACACCGGTCAATACAATTAAT
>PMNJ01000350.1 GCA_003162595.1 Bacteroidales bacterium
ATACAATTGTCTGAACTGTTAAAGAGTAAATCATTGTATGTGCTGGTAAGAGCCATCAGGGCCTCATCTGGTGTTTTATAAAATGTTGCACTTGTGTATATTCCCTGTAAGTCTTCCTGTATAAACTTTTTGCATGAAATGCTTGAAAAAGCCAGAAGAATGAATAATATATATTTCCTTTTCATAGTGTTAATTTTAAAAGATTATATCTATTCCGAGATTATATGATATAGCTGTTGGAAAAGTTCCCCAGTCTACATTACGAACTATATCCACACCTTGTCCGGGTTCGATGTTGTTATTTGTTGTCATTTCAGGATCTAAACCCGTATATTTTGTTAGTGTGTAGAGGTTAGTTCCTGAGAAATAGACGCGTACCTTACTGATATGTGCTTTCTGGGTCCATAAAGTGGGAAGTGTATAACCAATCTGAAGGTTCTTTAAACGGATATAAGAACCGTCCTGCAGGAATCGGGTTGATGTAACAGTATTGTTTTGTGAGTCTGACCATGAAGCAATAGGCTGAGTATTACTGGTTCCGGGGCCGGTCCATTGATTTTCGTAGTATCTTTCTGTAACCGCAAATGGCCTGTAAAAACCTTCAATATCCCTGGAGGCCTGGTAATAAATTTTATCGCCATAAGCTCCCTGGAAAAACAATGAAAAATCGATTCCTTTGTAATCACAGGAAAGATTAAATCCTCCTGTCAGGGTTGGTATTGGACTCCCCACATGGGTCATGTCCTGTTGATTGATCACACCATCCCCGTTTATATCTGCATACATAACATCACCTGGCCTGATATCACCGGACTGACCGGTCGCTGCGAGAGAGTTCCCCTGGAAAGCATGTTTAACAATATCTGCCGGAGTTTGGTAGATCCCTACCATCTTATACATGTAAAAAGAGCCTATAGGGTATCCCTTTTCAGTTCTGGTGAATCCAAATGCCTGATCAATAATTGCCCCATTCATTTGGAGAACTTCGTTGTGTAAAGTGGAAATATTTACGGTTATGTCATACCCAAAATCTCCAATTTTTCTTTTATGCTCCACTTCAATTTCCAGACCCCTGTTTAATATTTCACCATTATTTACCCAAGGGTTACCATTAAGATAATTATATCCGACAGAAGGCGGTAGTGGCTGCTGCACGAGCATGTTGTGCGTAATTTTATAAAAATAATCAAACGTAATATTGAACATTCCTTTAAAGAGGCTTAAATCAGTTCCAAGGTCAAGCTGCGTAGCAGTTTCCCATTTTACATTAGCATTGCCTAATTGAGTTGGTGCATAACCATTGTTGACCACTCCGCCGAACGGATAATTTATTTGGGGTGAGAGTTTGTCGGTATATGCATACCAATTGGGTATGTCCTGGTTACCGTTAAGACCATACCCGGCCCTGACTTTCCACCTGTCAATTATTTTTATGTCTTTAAAAAAATTTTCCTGGCTGATTACCCATCCAAGTGAACCAGAATAAAAAGTGCCCCATTTGTTTTTCGGCGCAAACTTCGAAGTTCCGTCCTCACGTATTACTATGCTTACAAAGTATTTACCTTTGTAATCGTAATTACCACGTCCAAAAAATGATTGTAACGCATTCCCTGCTTTAGCTTCACTGGAAGTTCTTATCCCCAGACCATTGCTTAAATAAACCAGATTCATATTCTGGTCAGTAAGATTCATAACAGAGGATGATTCGTCGTAACTTGTTGATTTAATTGATTCTTCACCTGCAGTAATGGATATATTGTGGTTTTTGCCAAATGTTTTGTTGTAAGATAGAACATTGTTAACAGTCCAGGTTGATGTATAATTATTATCAACACCGAGGCTGTTCGGATTGTTAATCCTTAGATTTGAACCCCAATTTTCATTGAACCTTCTGGTATTGGATGTATTAAAATCCATACCTGCATTGGTAATAAAGCTTAAGTCTCCCGATAACTTAATGATAGAATTAAACTTGAGATTATAACCATTGTCCAATTTCGTGTTATGGGTATTTATGGCTACGCCAAGAGGATTATACCCATCACCAAAAAGTTCAGGATGCTCTGGTAAGTCAATAAAATTACCTGCGTTGTCATAAGTAGCAATAGCCGGAGTACGGAAAAAAGCATAACGAACCGGATTGCTTCCGTTTCCTCCCCAACCATCACCATTACTTGCAATAATATCAGTAGATGTATGATACACATTCAAGTTTCCATTCACAGTTAGCCAGTCTTTAATTACCGAATTAACGTTAGCCCGGCCCGTTGCACGACTAAACCCGCTATTGTAAATAATCCCGGCCTGATTGAAATAAGAACCGGATATGTTATAATTAGTTTTTTCATTGCCTCCTGAAAAAGATAAATCATAAGTTTCCGTGGGGGCAACTCTGAAAATTTCTTTCAGGTGGTTAATATCAGGCAAGGTAGCCGCGTATGCATCAGAAATTAGCGGTCTTTGGACAAAGCTTGGCAGATAAGGATTGTCATTATTGGCTGCGGCATTATAAATATTTACATATTGCGCCGTATTTACCATTTGAGGCAGGTAACCATGGGTTTGGATCCCAGTTTGAATTTTGAATTCTATATTACTATCTCCTTTTTTCGCTTTTTTTGTAGTAACCAACACTACGCCATTGTTAGCTCGGGAGCCGTAAATGGCTGCGGATGCTGCATCTTTAAGAATTGATATACTTTCGATTTCGCTGGGTGATATACTATTAAGAGCCAGGGGATCTTTGGTTGGAATTCCATCGATCACATATAAAGGTTCGTTGTCGCTGTAAATCGATCCGGTTCCACGGATACGTATTGAAACACCATCGCCCGGAGCACCGGTATTTTGAGTAACCGAAACCCCGGCAGCCCGGCCTTGTAATGCCTGNNTCAGTCTTCTTTTGGACACCGTATCCCACTACTACAACCTCATTCAACTGCTTAGTATCTTCAATCATCATCACTTCCAAATACGATTGGTTTCCAATTTTTATTTCCTGTCCAACATATCCTACATATCCAAAAACAAGTGTCGGATCTGGGATATCGGCAGGAATGGGCAATGAAAATTTACCATCTACATCTGTAATGATGCCTAAGGTGGTGTGTTTAATGGATACATTAACTCCAGTCAATAATTCGCCTTTCATGCTTTTTACAACTCCTTTAACGGTAGTCTGGCTATAGACCTGAGTTGCCATTATCAACATAAGCAGATAAATAATTAGACTTTTTTTCATTTCGAATATTTTTCGTTGTTAGTAGTACTATAATTTCTGGTTTTTAATACGTTCCATAATACTTTATACATTATCTGAATGCTATTACCACATCACTTGCCATAATTTTTGATCCTTCCTTTTTCAGAAGTGTTCCAGCCGGAAGTACAACGATTAATGCTGCTTCCCTGGCTTTCAAACTAATATTTACATTACCTTGTTCTCCCTTTGCCAGGTATTTTTTAGAAATTATATCGAACAAGTCAATATTCTTGCCAGAGAGATAGGTTACGGTTTTGGTTTCTTCATAGGGGTTATAGTAGAGATAAACCGGGAATCTATTTTCGGCATAGAAGTCGGTAACATTGCAATCGAGGGCCAGAATTCCTTCCACCTCTGTTTTGTTGACAATTGCTCCAAATACGCCGGCTATTGACGTACTGTATAGACTGAACATTGATTCTTTTGGCTCGCCGGCAACCCATTTTGGCCCATCACCAATGGCAACAGGAGAGATTCCTTTCAGCTCAGGTTTGTTCATATCATCGGCTTTCCTGAGACCCTCATAACCAATAATTCCACTGGTAAGATCCTTAAGCTTCGGCAGCCACTGGTTCTTCTCATCAATCTGGTCAGGGTAGAATAGTCGTGAAGCGTTTACCACATTCAGCATATACTTTCCGATAGCCTGTGCATATTGAGGTTCATATTTTACCAGTGAAACCAGGGGCCATGTTATAGCAACTGAATTCATAAAGAATGCATAACCACCTCCATCTGTTATATTTCCCTGAAGGCCATATACATCGTAATCACCCCATTTTTCGGCAATTATTCCCCATCCATAACGGCCATCTTTCGACTGGCAGCCATCGAATATGTCGTTCAGTAACCTGGTAACATCGTAATCAGTCCCTTGTTCTGCATTAAGACGTGCGGCTGTATAAGCTCCAAAGGGAAGTAAAACTTCATAAAAGCGGCTTTCTTTCTGATTGACCAGTGCCTGTATTGCACTTTCTGCACCCTGCAGATAACGCTTATCACCAAATTTCCAGTAAGCCGAATACAATACCCAGGCATGCCCTCCAGCAGCGTCCTGTTGCCATGGAATATTATTACGCATGCCTTTCATCCGGGAATAATCAAAATAGGAATAATCATAATTTCCATTCAGCACCGAGTCGGCTTTGAAAAATTGTTCAGCTATTGAGCGCTGGATATATTTCGTATTCTCAACATCAGGAAAAAGCGCTGCAACACCATAATAAAGAATATTAGGATAAACATCGTACCACCAGTCGCGACCATAGCCACCACCGAGCATAGCCACGTGAAAACTGGTATTATTCATTACAATATTCCAGTGATTATCCCTATTGAAATAGTTTTGAGCCATCTTCACATAGTTAAATCCATCCTGCCTTGTTTTATCTATTTTCATCAATCCTGCACTTAACAATGAATTCAGAGAGGTAAGCGCTTCATGAAACTCTCCTTTATTATTCTTTGGTCCCTGTCGTACATCGCCTATAACTGTATAGAGCCCGAAGGTGACCTGATCGTAGTTTCGCCTGGCACTATCGAGCCAGATAAGAGAGCCATACAAAGCATGGTTTTTGAAATTGAAGGCAAGGCTGTCGAACCGGATTGCTTTATTCTTCCAGTCTATTATTTTCAGTGGTTGAGGTAATTCAGGCATCTGATCAATGCGCGGCAAAGAGATTTGAGTAACAGGGTCCCAAGTTTGCGGACTACAGGAGTATAGTACTGTCAGCAGTGTCAGAAGTAATATTATAAAACCTGGCCTTTTCATTTATCTTCAGAGTAAGATTGTTTCATAATGTTCTTTGCCAGCAGAATCGAGAGTAGCTGTATGAATGCAACAATAATAAGGGAGTAGCGCAGTGCAAAAATTTCCGAGACATAAAATGCCAGGAAAATGAACAGTCCCAATCCCATAATCCTGCCAGCATAAAGACCAAACTCATGATTGAGGATATAAGCGTATTTATTCCGGTTTTCACGTTTCGAAACTACATCGATCACCTTCATCATAATGGGATAATAGGCCAAATCGTGCATGGGTTGGAAAAACACCTTACACAAGACAAATACCATTACACCGATCATGGACAGTTCAATACCATTAACAATAGTTCCAATGAGGAAAATTATAATCCCCGTACCAAAAATAAGAATACGGTGTCTGGGTTTGGCAAAACGTCCCAGCAGATAAATAAGAACAGCTGTCAATCC
>PMNJ01000112.1 GCA_003162595.1 Bacteroidales bacterium
ATATCAGCCCAGGGTAAGCGAAGGGAGATAGTCAACGGATATCTGCAGAATTTACCTGTTCAGGAGGCGAATTTAACAGTTCCTATTAACCCGGGTCAGGAATATATGTTCCAATTACCATTTCACCTTAATCTTAACTTAAGTGCTGAATATCGCTATTCAAAAATTCTCTCGTTCTGGACGAAGATTAACAATATCGCTAATAACCGCTATTATGAGTGGGTATTTTATCCCTCACAGGGATTACTGTTCATGGTAGGGTTTACTTATAGTTTGTAATTGATCCTTTAACCTTGCCCTCCTTCCACCCTAAAAGGGGGGTATGGATCAAAAATCCTGAGGTTGTGAGCATACCGTCATACCTGAATTTTTCCTGTTAATTTTTTGCTGAAAAATGTGTATTATTTTTAACATTTTTTTATGAGAAAACAATTTAAAATCCGTATATTTGTCCCGATAATTAATAATCATAATATCAAGAATTTATAATAGGAAAAGTGAAGTTGATTCTGATGACTGGAAACAATAAAAAAGATCTCCGGATTTCATTACCTAAAAACAAGTTTGATATCATTAAAAAGGAGTCAAATCTTATATGCCTCCTCTTTAATATTTTGGTCTGATTAATTATAACTGATATTAGAACATGTTGACTTAATAATACAGGAACAATGAGCGAAAATGAAAAGAAGTTGCAGGACAGTATAGATTATTCAGCTGATAATATTCAGGTATTAGAGGGTCTAGAGGCTGTTAGGAAAAGACCTGCGATGTATATCGGGGATATTGGTATAAAAGGATTACATCATCTTGTATATGAGGTTGTTGATAATTCTATTGATGAAGCAATTACAGGCTATTGTACTAAAATAGAAGTTGTTATTCATGAAGATGGTTCGGTAACTGTTACAGATGACGGAAGAGGTATTCCGACAGGAATAATGGAGAAAGAAAAGAAATCTGCCCTTGAAGTAGTAATGACCGTCTTGCATGCAGGTGGAAAGTTTGATAAAGATTCTTACAAAGTATCCGGAGGTCTGCATGGTGTGGGTGTTTCGTGCGTAAATGCCCTTTCGGCACACCTTTCGGTGGTTGTACAAAGGGAAGGTAACATCTTTAAGCAGGAATATGAAAAGGGAAAACCGGTCACAGCGGTTGAAGTTATAGGGAAATCTGATAAAACCGGAACTTCAACTACATTCAAACCTGACGGAACAATATTCCAGACAACCGAATACAATTTTGAAATTCTTGCAGCACGTCTTCGGGAGCTTGCATACCTTAACAAAGGAATACTTCTCACTATAAAAGATATGAGAGAGAAGGTTGAGGACGGAAATGGTGGAACTCCCCGTTATGAAGAGTTTCGTTCCGAACTGGGTCTTAAGGAGTTTGTTGAATACCTTGATTCAAACCGTGAAAGGCTTATAGAAAAGGTTATTCATATCTCATACGATAAATCAGATATACCTGTTGAAATTGCCCTTCAGTACAATAACTCATTCTCAGAGAATGTACATTCATATGTTAATAACATAAATACTATTGAAGGAGGTACCCATCTGGCAGGTTTCAAGAGAGGCCTCACACGTACTCTCAAAAAATATGCAGAAGATTCCGGAGCTACATCAAAACTGAAATTTGATATTAATGGTGATGATTTCCGTGAAGGTCTGACTGCTATTATCTCGGTTAATGTCGCTGAACCTCAGTTTGAAGGTCAGACAAAAACCAAACTGGGAAACTCAGAGGTAATGGGCGCTGTTGATCAGGCTGTCAGTACTATGCTCACTAATTACCTTGAAGAGAATCCGAAAGACGCCAGGATAATTGTTCAGAAGGTAATACTCGCTGCAACAGCTCGCCATGCTGCCCGTAAAGCCAGAGAGCTTGTCCAGCGAAAGACGGTACTTTCCGGGTCAGGCCTTCCAGGTAAACTAGCAGATTGCGCGGACCGCGATCCTGAAAAATGCGAGATATATCTTGTGGAAGGTGATTCCGCAGGAGGAACAGCAAAACAAGGTCGTGACCGTCGATTCCAGGCTATACTGCCTCTGCGAGGAAAGATTCTGAATGTCGAAAAGGCAATGCAGCACAGGATTTATGAAAGTGAAGAGATAAAAAATATCTTTACTGCTCTGGGAGTCAGTATTGGTACTGATGAAGACAGTAAAGCTCTCAATACTGCCGGTTTAAGGTACCATAAAATAATAATTATGACTGATGCTGACGTGGATGGATCTCATATTGACACTCTTATAATGACTTTCTTTTTCAGATATATGCAGGATCTTATAAGAGGAGGATACTTATATATCGCTATGCCTCCGCTGTATCTTGTCAAAAAAGGGAAAGCAGAACAGTATTGCTGGACCGAAGAGGAACGTGATACCGCAGTAAAAGAAATGGGTCAGGGAAAAGATTCTTCAGTTGGTATACAGCGATACAAAGGTCTTGGTGAGATGAACGCAGAACAACTCTGGTCCACAACCATGAATCCTGACACAAGAACTCTAAAACAGGTTACCATTGATAGTGCAGCTGAAGCTGATCATATATTCTCAATGCTCATGGGCGATGAGGTTCCACCTCGCAGAGAGTTTATTGAAACTCATGCAAAGTATGCCAAGATAGATGTCTAAAACCTGAGAAGTGCAAAGAATTACTGTTGTTTTTCTACTGTTCCTGATTTCACATTTATTGAAAGCGCAGGAACCGGCCAAAGTTTTATCCTCTGTTTTTGATGAAGCTCTGACAGACAGGACCGCATACAATAACCTCGAATATCTATGTAAACGCACTAAGGGAAGAGTAGCTGGTTCAGCTGCCGCTGAAAAGGCCATTGAATTTACCAGACAGGCCATGATAAATGCAGGCGCTGATACAGTTTGGCTGCAGAAAGTTCCTGTTCCTCATTGGGTTAGAGGTGTTGAAAAATGCAGTGTAACATCATCAGTCAGTGGAAAGAAGGAACTGGCCATTACTGCTCTTGGTCTTTCTGTCGGAACCGATGCGCAGGGAATAACATCAAAAGTTGTTGAAGTTCATGATTTTGAAGAGCTTAAGAATTTAGGTCAACAGGTTATTCAGGGCAAGATTGTTTTTTTCAACCGGCCATTTGACAATAAACTGACTAATTCATTTGCAGCTTATGGAGGTGCTGTAAATCAACGTACTGTGGGTCCTTCAGAAGCTTCAAGGTATGGCGCCATTGCAGTTATAGTAAGATCAATGACACAGTCTCTTGATAACTTCCCTCATACCGGAGTTACACGTTATGCCGATAATGTTAATAAAATTCCGGCCGTTGCGGTATCTACTCTGGACGCTGAACTCCTGAGTCAATGGTTGAAAACTGATCCTTCTCTAACCGTTAACCTGGTTTCCACTTGCTGGAACTATCCCGACACAATATCTTATAATGTAATAGGTGAAGTTTATGGTTCTCTTAAACCTAATGAATATATAACAGTGGGAGGGCATCTTGATGCCTGGGATATTGCTGAAGGAGCAATCGATGATGGAGGTGGATGTATGCAGGCAATTGAAACAATCAGAATTTATAAAAAGCTTGGCATAAAGCCCAAACGGACTGTCAGAGCAGTTCTGTTTATGAACGAAGAGATGACAACCACCGGAGGAAAGACCTATGCAGAAGAAGCTAAAAGGAAAGGGGAAATTCATTATGCTGCCCTTGAATCTGATCGAGGAGTTATGAGCCCTCTTGGATTTAGTTTCGATACAGACAGTTTGAAACTTGAAAAACTCCGGTCTTTGACATCCTGGTTCGCACCATATAATATAAGAGATTTCGACAAAGGTGGAGGTGGTTCCGATATAGCGCCTCTTAAAGCTTTGGGTGCATTACAGATAGGCTATATACCTGATTCACAAAGATATTTCTGGTATCATCATTCTGCGAATGACACTTTTGAACAGGTTAATATCCGTGAACTCCAGATGGGTAGCGCCGCAATTGCTTCTCTGATATATCTGATAGATTTGTTTGATCTTTAACTCTTTGGCCCTCTGTGTTTCCTCAGTGTCTCTCTGTGTAAGTTCTTTGTTTCTATGCCTCTTCCCAGGAGAGAAGATGGTAACCTTCAATATTTTAGAGATTTAAGTCCCTCCCTCCTGGGGGAGAGCCTGCCCCGCGAAGCGGGGGATTTAGGGAGAGGTAATTAGGCTTTCCGGAGATTAGATTATTTTTTCAGACTCCAAATACCTTTCTTCTTATTTCAACAGCATTATCTGTGCAGACTTCACTGCAACAGAAACATCTTATGCATTTTTTATCGGTAAGGAGTATATGAGTCTTTTTAGATGGTAGTGGTAAAATGGCCTGCACCGGACAAATATTTACACATTTCTGGCACCCTGTGCAGTTCTCGTGTATAAAGACCGGCCTTCTTTCAAGTTTTTTCAGGAATTTAATCCTTTTCATTACAAACTTCAGAGCAATATTATTGGTTGTTGAAATTGGGACTTTCTTAAACCCTTTCTTTATGATACTGCTCATTTCAGGTCCATCATAAATAATTTCATCTTCCGACTGCAACCATTTCTTCCTGAAAAAAGCTGCCCTTGAAGTCGGGACCACTAAAGGTTCATAACCTGCAATCCGGCTGGCTATGATATCAAGTATCAGCGGATTTGTTGAACCAAATAATAGTCCTACTTTAACAGGTAATCCGCGACCGGGGCCGGGACCTTCCATTCCCATTATACCGTCCATAAGAAAATAATCAGGAGTAACTGCTTCATTCAGATTAACAAGAAACTCTCCAAATTTGCTCCTGTCCTGGTGCAAGGCATGTTGTTTCCCCTTGCTGAACCCAGGTACTATACCAAAAGTATTTTTAATTGCACCAGTAAAATAAACAAGTTCGTGGTTTTTAAATTTAGGGAGAGAGATAATAAGATCAACCTGATCTACAATAGCTGCAACCCTGATCTTCCCTTTTCTTAATGATTTCTCTATGGGATTCACCATGAAATCAATCCATTTGGCTCCGGTTGTTTCGCATACCTTAAAAATACCCGATTTTTCGCCCTTGAATTTCTGTGTGTGAACTGCCGGAGAATCTCCAACCAGAACGGTAGCTCCTTCTGATTGCAGGAACCTGATCATTGCCTCCACAACAACCGGATTAGTGCTTATACATTTGGAAGGGTCATCATCTGTTAGAATATTCGGTTTTACGAGCACTTTTTTCCCTTTAACATCCGGGCCGTCGGTTTTTTTGTATATATCGGAAATTAAATCAAAGATCTCATGGAGATCATATTCATTGCACTTTCTTACAGCAATTTTATTATTCATCATATTTCCCCCTTAAAAAGTGTGCAAATATATATCTTTTTGAAAATCTATATCAGTCTGTCAATAATTTGATATTAAATCTCTGATATTATCTTCGATTTCCGAAGTAATTTTTTTCGAGGGACCGGAATAATTGTTAATAATTATACTGAAGGCCATTTCTTTACCTGAAATTGTAGTAAAATATCCTGCGAAACTTCTTACTCTTGTCATTGAACCGCTTTTTGCTTTGAGTCGTGAATCGAAGAGAGGGTCCTTAAAATAATTTTTGAGGGTTCCGTTTTTTCCTGCATCAGGCAGAGATGAATAATATTCGGAGAAGTACTTTCCCTGGTTTTTCATATAGACCAGGAGACGTACCAATTCTCTTGTATTGACTGCATTAAGAGGAGACAGACCGCTTCCGTCTTCAATAAACATTCCATTTGTATCTATACCGGAACCTTTAAGAAATTCATTAATAACTTCAGCACCTGAGGCGGTTGATCCATCGTTCTTTAATTTTTTTCCTAATTCCTTAATCAGGTGTTCGGCAAAAAGATTTACACTTTCATGATTCAGTACTTCAATTATATCAGAGAGCGGAGGAGATAAGGTTTCTGTAACAGGAACAGACTTTTCCGCTTTATAATTTTGTTCTAATCTTACAGTGGTTGGATCGTCTGAAATCTTTATCCCGCCTGCCCTGATTTTTTGGCTCATTATTTTAGCAAGAAGCAGGGGAGGGTCAGTTATTGAAGCTTTCAGGACAAAATCCTCCTGGTTAACAGGAATAGTTCCTGCAAGCCATCCCTGTTTACTGTAAGGAGCGGCAAAAATATATCCTTCATCTGTGGTACCTGAAGCAACAAGAAAATTAGATAATTCAAACCGGCATTCATCCGGAATGATCTCTTTAATAACCGGAGGGAAGCTGCCGGAAAATGTTTTTAAATGAATTTCATAGGTATTGTCAAATACAGATAACCCATATGCACCAGCACCATAATAATTGCCCTCATCTTCCCAGAGCCATTTCGCAGGCACGGGTAAAAAATCGTAATATGAGTCATCTGTTATTACTCTTCCCTTTATTTTTTTAATTCCAAGTTTTTTAATTTCTGCTACCCATTTGTCTAAAAACCCTTTATAATGATCAGAAAAATAACCTGATCCCAAAGCAGGGTCACCGCCGCCAAGGATGATAATATTCCCCTTTAATGTTCCGGATCTTTTATTCAGTGAACCGGTATAACCTACCGTTGTTTTGAAAGTATATCCGGGGCCAAGGATCTCAAGAGCAGCAGCTGAAGTAATAATCTTCATTACTGAAGCCGGGGTCAGGCTTATTCCGGAATTATAATCAAGTATAATTTCACCTGTTTTTGCATTCGCAACACACAACGATACAGATGCATGTGTCAATGAGGAATCGGCAAGAAATGTTTCAGATGATTTTTCCTGTGAATAGGAACAGACAGTAAGGCAGGTAATTGAAAAGAAAAAAAATATAATCCTCATTTCTGAACTTATTTATTTAATTGGAGAGTTGACAATAGCCCGCATGCAGCCTGAATATCTACTCCACGACTTGCCCTTATAGTAGTAAGAATTCCTTTGGCATTAAGTGCCTCTTTGAAATTAATGGTGGTCTCCAGATTAGGGCTCTGGAACTCTGACCCGGGAATCGGGTGAAAACGGATAATATTGATACGGCATTTTATTCCGTTAAGAATCTTTGCCAACTCTTTTATATGTGCGGGTGTATCATTTACTCCTTTAAAAAGGATATACTCAAAAGAGACTCTTCTCTGACTGTTAAAATCGAAATTACGGATTATATCCAGCACCTCTTTGACAGTATTCGTACGTTGAACAGGCATAAGTTTTCTTCTCTCTTCGTCGAATGGAGAATGCAGACTTACTGCAAGATGACACCGGCTTTTTTCCAGAAACTCTTTTATACCGGCTATCAACCCGACTGTACTTACGGTAATCCGTGTAGGGCTCCATGCGTATCCCCATTCACTTGTAAGTATATCAAGACTCTTAAGCACATCAGTGATATTATCTAAAGGTTCACCCATTCCCATATAGACTATGTTTGTCAGGCTCGTGAATTCGGGTAGGCTCCTGAACTGGTTAAGAATCTCATTCGATGACAGGTTCCCCTGGAAACCCTGTTTCCCGGTCATGCAGAAGATACATCCCATTTTACAACCTGCCTGTGATGATACACAAATTGTAGCACGTTCATCATCAGGTATATATGCAGTTTCTATATATTTGTCATTAAGAACTTTATAAAGATATTTTTTTGTTCCGTCTGAACTTTTTGATTCATTGACAGGCGCAGAAAGCCCGATTTCATATTCAACTGAAAGAAGCTCTCTGGCTTTTTTTGAGAGGTTTGTCATTTCATCAACAGACAGGATCTCTTTCTTATAAAGCCAGTCAGATATCTGTTTTGCTGCAAACCCCGGCAATCCTATACGTTTGGTTACTGCTATCAACTCATTAAGTGTCTTGCCGTAAAGTTTTTCTTTTTGCATAATTATCAGGCGTCTGGCAACAGGCCTCAGGCGCCGGGATCTAAATGATTAATTATAAATTCTTCAACTTTTGTCTTTATACTTATGTTTTCCATCATGCCTCATGCCTCACACCTCACACCATTGCGGTTATCTGTTATAATAAATCCATTCCCGGTTCCTTCGTATTTGTTAAATCCTATTGTTATCAGTGTTAAAGTGTTGTTAAAAGTTTGTATATTATTGAAGATCATTCGAAAAATGCATGATCTTTGTAAAACAAAATTGTATTAATCCGGTTATAAAGATATTAAACTTTTGTGAAGGCAGAAGAAATGAATTTTAACCTGCAACGAAAGGACAATTTAATTAAAATTTAAAACGCTATGAAAGGTAAGTATTTATTAGGTGCACTGTTTATGGCTCTTTTAGGAGCATCAATTGCGTTGTTTGCATATTCAAAGATAATGGTTAAGCCTTTAGTTGCTGCTTCAAAAGATAGTTCCAAAGTTGAAGTGCAAAATGCAAGAGCCTATCTCACTTCTCTGCAGACTCAGGAAGGACAGATAGATTTCACTTATGCTGCTGAACTGGCTGTTCATTCGGTAGTTCATGTTCATATAAAAATGGCTGGAGCTCCCGATAATTCAATTATGGATTGGTTTTATGGAGACCGTAATTCTAAATCCCGTGAAGTGCAAGGCTATGGTTCAGGAGTCATTATTTCTAATGATGGTTACATTGTTACGAATAACCATGTTGTAGAAAACGCAGAATCTGTTGATGTTACACTAAATGATAAGAGAACTTTCACTGCAAAGGTAGTCGGTCGTGATCCTGGCAGTGATATAGCCCTGCTTAAAATAAAGGCAGATAATTTGCCTTATATTAAATATGGCGATTCGGAAGCACTCCGGCTTGGCGAATGGGTACTTGCCGTCGGAAACCCGTTCAATCTTACATCTACAGTAACAGCTGGTATTGTCAGTGCCAAAGGGAGAAGTCTTCATTTAAATGAAGGAGCATATACTATCGAATCATTCATTCAGACTGATGCTGCTGTTAATATGGGAAACAGCGGAGGGGCCCTGGTAAATACCAAAGGGCAGCTTGTTGGAATTACGTCTGCTATTTATTCTACAAGTGGCGCTTATAATGGCAACTCATTTGCAATACCCGTTACGATTGTGAAAAAAGTTGTTGATGATCTAAAAAAATTCGGTGAGGTTCAGAGAGCCCTTATCGGGGTAAATATTCAGGATGTCGAATCATCTGATGCAGAAAAATTTAATCTTCCTGCAGTTAAAGGTGTCATGATAACCAGAGTCCTTGATGCTGGTGCAGCTAAAGAAGCAGGACTGAAGGTAAATGATGTGATTGTGAAATTTGATGGTAATGAGGTAAACAGTGTTTCAGAATTACAGGAACATGTTGGAGAAAAGAGGCCGGGAGACAAAGCTGAAATAACCTATATCAGGAACGGAAAGGAGAACTCAGTTCCGGTCGTCATGAAGAACATTTCAGGGAATACAAAAGTTGTTACTCCTGAAATGGAAGAAGCCAGTGATGTAATTTTTGGTGCCAGGCTGGAACCACTTAGCTCTGATGATAAGAATTCCCTTAACATTGATTATGGAGTCAGGGTAACGGAAATCAATAAAGGGAAGTTTAAAGAGATCGGAATGCCTGAAGGGTTTATTATCCTGAGTGTTAATGGTAAAAAAGTAAAAAGTGCTGATGAAGTACAACAATTTACAAATAATGGCACGACTCTGAAAACGATAGAAGGAATCCTTCCTGACGGGTCTGTATTGAATTACAAGTTCGGCAAATATTAGAATAGATTATATAATTCACTATTATTCAGGGGATTTATAAAATTAATTCTCCTTTTCACAACAATAGCGAATTATTTTTGTTATTACATAATAAAGCAATATCTTTGCGGAAATTTTTCGGGAGGCATAATGAGACAGCTAAAGATTACCAAATCCATAACAAACAGAGAGAGTGCTTCACTCGACAAATATTTGCAGGAAATTGGTAAGGAAGAGTTGATATCGGTAGAAGAAGAAGTTGAATTGGCTCAAAGGATAAAGAAAGGCGACAGAGCTGCTCTTGAGAAACTCACCAAAGCAAACCTGCGTTTTGTAGTTTCTGTTGCAAAACAATATCAAAACCAGGGACTTAGTCTTCCCGATCTTATCAACGAAGGAAATTTGGGTCTTATCAAGGCTGCAGAAAAGTTTGATGAAACACGTGGTTTTAAGTTTATTTCCTATGCCGTATGGTGGATAAGACAGTCAATTCTTCAGGCACTTGCTGAACAATCACGTATCGTAAGATTACCATTGAACCAGGTTGGTTCACTTAATAAGATCAATAAAGCTTTCTCAAAGTTTGAACAGGAGAATGAACGTACTCCATCACCTGAGGAGCTTGCTGATGTTCTTGAACTTCCGAAAGAAAAGGTTACTGATACATTGAAAGTATCGGGTCGCCACGTATCTGTTGATGCACCTTTTATTGAAGGCGAAGATAACAGTTTACTGGATGTTCTTACCAACTCTGATTCTCCGGTTGCAGATAAGCTGCTGATGGACGAATCTCTTTCAAGAGAGATCTACCGGGCGCTTGCCACTCTTACTGAAAGGGAAAGGGACATAATCAGATTCTTCTTCGGTATAGGTTGCCAGGAGATGACACTTGAAGAGATTGGTGAAAAATTCGGTCTTACCCGTGAAAGAGTTCGCCAGATTAAGGAAAAAGCAATCAGAAGGCTGCGACATACTTCACGAAGCAGATTATTAAAAGGATATTTAGGTTAATATACCGAATACTGAATTAAAGGTGCTTCCAATGGAGCACCTTTTCTTATTTAATTAGTTCTTAACACCTACATTGTAGTCCTCTGTGAATCTCTGTGCTTCTCTGTGCAACTCTGTGTAAGTTCTTAATTTTTTGTTACACGGAGGGTCACGGAGAAGCACAGAGGGCCACAGAGAAAAAATGTAATCTTTGCGTACTTTTGATTTAAACCTTTGTGATCTTTGTGGTTAATTGATTTCATGATTATAGAATTATAGGGTTAGTTAGATTAGCAAGAAATTATACTCAATGGATTTCAAACTTATATCCGATTTTCAGCCTACCGGCGACCAGCCGGAAGCAATAAATCAGCTTGTGGCAGGACTTGAAAATAGAGTCCCTTTCCAGACACTTCTTGGAGTCACAGGTTCGGGTAAAACATTTACAATTGCCAATGTAATTGAGAGAGTTAACCGCCCGGTTCTGGTTTTAAGTCACAATAAAACCCTGGCTGCCCAGCTCTATGGTGAATTCAAGCAGTTCTTTCCTGAAAACAGAGTGGAGTACTTCGTATCTTATTATGACTACTATCAACCGGAAGCATATCTTCCTGTGTCAGATACTTATATTGAAAAGGATCTTTCGATAAATGAGGAGATCGAAAAACTTCGTCTCAGTGCAACTTCATCTTTACTCTCAGGACGCAATGATGTAATTGTGGTCTCTTCCGTCTCATGCATATACGGCATCGGTAATCCGGATGATTTTCATTCCAATACGGTGCATATAAGGAAAGGACAGATGATAGGAAGAAATCTGCTTCTCAGAAAGCTTGTCGACAGTCTTTATTCACGTAATGAACTCGAATTCAAGCATGGTACTTTCAGAGTCAGAGGAGATACAATCGATATATTTCCGGCTTATGCAGATATAGCTGTAAGGGTAATTTTCTTTGGTGACCAGATTGAAGAATTAAATACTTTCGATCCGGTCAGTGGCCACAGACTTGACATTCTTAATGAGTACATTGTTTATCCTGCAAATATATTTGTTACAACACGGGAAAGGATCAATATGGCCGTAAGTGATATTCAGGATGATATGGTCCGTCAGGTTGCGTATTTTAATGAAATCGGTAAAAGAGAAGAAGCAAAAAGACTGGAACAGCGCGTGCTGTATGATCTAGAGATGATAAAGGAACTTGGCTATTGCAGCGGTATTGAAAACTATTCACGTTATTTTGACGGAAGAAAACCCGGAACCAGACCTTTCTGCCTTCTCGACTATTTTCCAAAAGACTTTATAACTGTTATAGATGAAAGTCATGTCAGTTTACCTCAGATCAGGGCAATGTTCGGAGGTGATCATTCCAGGAAACAGACTCTTGTTGAATATGGATTCAGACTGCCGGCAGCCCTCGACAACAGACCAATGAGGATCGAAGAATTCGAATCTCTGACAGGACAGACAATTTTTGTCAGTGCTACGCCCGCTGATTATGAACTTGAAAAAAGTGAAGGTGTTTTTGTTGATCAGGTAATAAGACCAACCGGCTTGCTGGATCCGCCGATAGAAGTACGTCCAAGTCTTAACCAGATTGATGACCTCATGGGCGAAATCCGTTCAAGAGCCAAATCGGGGGAACGCACACTGGTGACAACCATAACCAAGCGAAT
>PMNJ01000269.1 GCA_003162595.1 Bacteroidales bacterium
TGCCAGATACTCACAAAAAGTCCTCCAACTTTTCTGGTTTCATTAATCAGTTTTAAAATGACCTCCTTCGAACTTAACGGGTCAAGTTTCTTATAGTCGTAAAGTGTACCATCCATTACCTGGAAAGGAACGATTTTAAGATTTGTCTGTTTATCTTCAGAAACATTGTAAAAGAAATAGGGACGGGCAATCCCTGCCCTGAAACCCGGTTCGTCAGGATAACCCATTGAATAATCTTCTGAAATACCTGCCTGAAGAATATTATTATAAGACCGCGGCATAAATAATCTCAGATAATGGAAACGGCTTAAAATGACCTCTGTTCCAAGAATAGAATGAAGATGATTTGCTTCAGTACTAATAAGCGATCCGTCTCCTCCCGCGATAAATGAAGGATGCAACCCTGCAGGAAACTTATCAGCAATTTTATGAATAAGTTTCCGGTATTCATCATTTTTCCAGGAGGGGTTTTTATCCAATTTTGAATGACCCCCAACCGGGAAAAAGAACCTTGCGTCAGTGCTATTATTCTCAATGGTTTCTATAATATAATCAAAAACATCATATGGGTCTTTTTCACCTTTTGAGATAATCCGGTACCTGTTGTTCACAGTTACCGGAGTGCTGTTTCTGTCATGGAACAAGTCTCCGATAGATCTGAAAATGTTCTTACCCTGGTATGCAAAGGGTTGATCTGTATCAATGGTAAGTAACGCCTTATATTCATTACGTCTGAAAACAATATTCGGTAACCGTTTCAGGAAAGCTTTTGCCAGCTCTTTTGCCCACAGATCGATAATGGGTTTCCCCAGGAAACCATTCTTGAAAGCAATTGAGGAAGAAGAAGGAAATCTTCCAAACTCATCAGGCTTAAATTCGAGGTATTCCTCATATCTGCTTACAAGATAAAAGGAAGCGGCAAAAATATCGAATGGGAGATCGGAATCCGGTGCTATCTGAAAAAATACCGGTAATTCTTTCCATTCGCTGAGAATGATCTCCTTTGCAACAATTCCTTTTTCAAATAGGAGTGATTCCGGACAGATTTTGAAGGAGCCGGAAATTTTATCACAGGAATAATTAATAACAGGATGTTTCCCCAGTTTACGCTTGTCAGTAATAACCTGCCATTGCAAGCCGAGAATATCTCCAAGGATAATACCTGCGATATATCTTAGACGAGGAGAATCCTCTGCCGAATATATTTTTATCGGTCCCGAATCCATAATTACAAATTTATGTAATTACTTGTTATCTAATGGTATAATGTTTAGGAATTCTGTAAATATTTTTTAGATGAATTTAATTTTGCATTTCAACATAAATTTTGGAATGACTCTGGTCACTTTAGGCACTCCAACAATTGAAATATTCCTTCTTTATTTGGTCGGGAAATGCTATATTTGATTGTTTCCTGATGAACGTGATCAATTTTATTTATAACAACATTTGAGATTTTAAATATGTCTTTTTTTGCGCGGTAAGAATAATTTTGGTCAGTAATTTATATTTATTTCATGGCCCAGTTGTTGCGACATAACCTTAACCTTAGCCTCAACATTCATTCTCAAAGCAATATGAAACATGCGATTATTATTATTTTAGCAATAGCATCTTTGGGGTTCTCCCCCATTCAGGCTCAAACTGAAAATCAAAAATCCTCACTTGTCGAAATTAAGAAAAACAGTGATTTACCCTTTGAAAAGGTCTATTTGCATTTGGACCGACCTTATTACTCTGCCGGCGACGATATCTGGATCAAAGCTTATCTGGTCGATGCCATGACTAATGAATCATCTGATAACAATACCAATCTTAACTTAGAACTTATCTCTCCCGGATCAAAAATTATTAAGCGGTTGATATTAAGAATAGATAACGGAGTTGGTACCGGTGATTTTCACCTCGGGGATTCCATTGTATCGGGCAATTACCTGATCAGGGCATACACCGACCAGATGCGGAACTTTGGAGAAATTTTCTTTTTTGAAAAAGAAATTGTCATTGAAAATCAAATAGATATTAAATCGTTAAATAAACCTGATTTTGAAGAAAGCAAGGAAATGGTTGATGTGCAATTTTTTCCGGAAGGCGGGCCGTTAATTGAAAATGTATATACTCTGCTTGGTTTTAAAGCAATAAATTCCTTAGGGTATGGTTGCAATGTAACGGGTAAGGTGATTTCTTCCCTTGGAGACACTTTAACAAGCTTCGCAAGCACACATCTTGGAATGGGGAGTTTTTTCTTTCTTCCAAAAAAAGGCTTAAAATATTTTGCTGCAGGATTTGCCGGGAATGGAATTCCCTTCAGGGTTGAGCTTCCCGTGGCATTAGAAACAGGGTATTATATAAAAGTATCCGATATCAATAAGGATTATTTCCGCGTAACTATTAAGACAAATCAGAAAACTCTCGACCAGTCTCCCCTCAAAGAAATGGACATCACTGGAACATCTCATAATTCACTATGCGTTACTGCCAGAGTAATAGTAAAAGCGATTGATAATCCGGTTAATCTGTCAAAAAAGGAGTTTCCTCAAGGGATTGCCTGTTTAACTCTGCTCGATACCACTGGCAGGACATATTGCGAGCGTGTGTTTTATATTCATCCGAGAGAGAATTATCGCATAAGCATCATTCCGGATCAGGAAGTTTATGCCCCAAGGCAAAAAGTGACTTTACAAATCTCAGTAAGGGACACTTCTGACATACCGGTTTCTGCAAACCTTTCGGTTTCTGTTGTCGATGGCAACCAGATAAAAGGCTTTGAAAAGAAATCTGATATAAACTCATATCTATTTCTTGAATCCGAGCTCCGGGGTTATATTGAGCAGCCTTCCTATTATTTTGACACAATCATCTCCGAGCGTTATCAGGCACTTGATAACCTTTTGATCACTCAGGGGTGGCGTAATTTTATCTGGAACAATCTTCCTGATAAATTTAATAAATTTAATTACACGCCTGAGGAAGGGATTACCGTGTCAGGCAGGCTCAGGCATGCCTGGTTGGATAAACCGATTGCAGACGCTAACATATCGATGGCCCTGGCGGAGAATGTCAGCTCGTCTTCTAAATTTACTAAGACAGACAGCGCCGGCAAGTACCATTTTTACGGACTTAATTTTACGGGCCCTCAAAATATTTTGGTGTATGCCGCTGATAAAAACGATGTTGGAAGAGGTTTGATTTTGCTCGATTCACTTTTTAACGATCCGGCCCCTGTCAATTTTAACCAGGCATATAAATCTGAGACAACAACCAAGAATACCTCCGATACTATCTATGTTCCCAATCCCATTCAGGTCGCCGATAATAATGAAATTTCTGATTATAAGAATGAAGCAGGACGGAAATATAACATCATGAAAAAGTATCATATAACTGATACAATCGGATTAGATGAGGTCGTAATCAATGCAAGAAGACCAGTAAAGGAAAATGCCGACGGCCATTTACGTATGTATGGTGAACCTGATTATTCCTATACAATTACAGATAAGACAGCGGGTTATTCAGATGCTTTTCAGGCTCTTGTGGGTCGGGTAGCAGGAATATATATTACTGGTGATCCTATGCAAGGTTATAAGTTTATGTTCCGGGGGCAAATAGGACAACCTATGTTTTTACTCGATGATAGAGAGGTAAGTTATGAAACAATCCAGAGTATACCTATAACTGCTATTGATAAAATTGAAGTAATAAAAGAATCCGGAAAACTAGCTTTATACGGTATGAGGGGAAGCTTTGGTATAATCAGTGTTTTAACTAAAAGGGGAAGGAATAGCCCTGTACAACCCCCTTTAAATTTTATAAACCAGCGTGTTTACGGATATTACCAGGCACGTACTTTTTATTCGCCCAAATACAATGTTCCAGAATCCGAATTTAGTAAGCCTGATCTCAGAACCACCATTTTTTGGGAGCCGAACATAGAAACTGACAATGATGGCAATGCAACCGTTTCGTTCTTTAATGCTGATAACAGGGCAATTATTAAAGCAAACGTCGAAGGTATTGCAGAACCGGGAGTTCCGGTAGTGGGAAAGACAAGTTTCGAGGTAAAATAAAATTCGTTAAGAAGTTTTTTTCTTCCTTTTCAAAATTTACTTTTCATTTTCCGACTTTTTGATTTTGATCATACTTGTCAGATTGTAGACTAATGAA
>PMNJ01000199.1:0-129 GCA_003162595.1 Bacteroidales bacterium
AAATGATCATACCTTAGAGGAGGTCTGGAGAATAATATTAACAAGATATAATGCATTCCTGCTGGTTACTTTTGTATTGCTTTTTATAATTTGGGGCACAAGTACACTGATCTCGTTCACAAACCTTCG
>PMNJ01000199.1:171-20899 GCA_003162595.1 Bacteroidales bacterium
ACGTGTTGAAAAAGAAGAAAAGTATAACCTCACTCTGGGACCATCGGCTTCAGAATCATTTTCAGGGCTTTCCAACCTCCATTTTTTTCCTCCGGTAAAGGGGATTGTTTCAGGTAAGTATGATGTGAGAACAAAACATTTTGGTACAGATATCGTTACAAAACCTAAAGCTGTTGTTTCCTCTGTTCTGGATGGAACAGTTATTTTCACAGGCTGGACAATGGAAACCGGATTTGTAATAGAGGTTCAACATCCGAATAATATTGTTTCAGTTTATAAACATAATGCCAGCCTTCTCAAAGAGACTGGAGATCTTGTCCGTGCCGGTGATATAATATCAGTTGTTGGAGATTCCGGTGAACTTTATACTTCTGGTCCTCATCTGCATTTTGAGATCTGGTACAAAGGGAGCCCTCTGGATCCCGAAAAACATATTTTATTCTAATAACCAGGATACCCTGTATGCCAGAAAGAATTGCATTGTTGGGATCAACCGGGTCGATCGGTACTCAGTCATTGGATATAATTTCAAGATATCCTGAAAGATTCGCAGTTGAGGTCCTGGTTGCAGGAAATAATATAGATCTTCTTATACAGCAGGCTCTTAAGTTTCAGCCTGATTCGGTAGTAATCGCTAATCCCGATCATTACCTGTATCTAAAGGAAAGTCTTAAAAATACGAATGTTAAAGTCTACGCGGGCAATGAAGCAATCGAACAGGTAGTAACAGCATCAACTGTTGACGTTGTAATTGCTTCTATTGTAGGCTATTCAGGTGTGAGGCCCACTATAGCCGCAATAAAAGCCGGGAAAAAAATAGCGCTCGCAAACAAAGAAACTCTTGTGGTGGCTGGTGAGATTATTGGCAAACTGGCACGGGAATCAGGAAGTTTAATTATTCCTGTCGATTCAGAGCACTCGGCAATTTTTCAATGTCTTGTAGGGGAGTCGGGAAATTCTATTGAGAAAATTACGCTGACGGCATCCGGGGGACCATTTCTGAATTTATCCGAAGAGATGCTGAGGAATGTAAAACCCTGTGACGCGCTTAAACATCCCAATTGGAATATGGGATACAAGGTCACAATTGATTCTGCATCCCTGATGAATAAAGGGTTGGAAGTGATTGAAGCGAAATGGCTTTTTGGTCTCAAACCTGAAGAGATTTCGGTTATTATTCACCCCCAATCGATCATTCATTCATTTGTGCACTTTGCTGACGGATCTGTAAAAGCTCAGCTCGGGGTTCCAGATATGAGGGTTCCGATCCTTTATGCTCTCAGCTATCCCGAACGACTGTCGTCCGATCTCCCCCGACTTGTGCTAAATGATTGTAAATCCTTAACATTCAGCGATCCCGACTTAAAAAAATTCCGGAATCTTTCGTTGGCTTATAATGCACTGACCCAGGGTGGAAACATGCCCTGTATTCTAAATGCAGCCAATGAAATGGCTGTCGCGGCTTTTCTTGACGAAAAGATAAGATTTACACAACTGCCGGAAGTTGTGGAGTATACTATGGAAAACAGCCTGTTTTCACTCTCTCCTGATCTGGATTTCCTTGACGTTACTGATAAAAATGCAAGGGAAACAGCTCTCCGATTTATTAATAAACTTCAAAACGAAAGATGACAATACTTATTAAAATCCTACAGTTTGTAATGAGCCTTTCAATACTTGTAATCATACATGAGTTGGGACACTTTACACTTGCCAAATTATTCAAAACACGAGTCGAAAAATTTTACCTGTTTTTTGATCCATGGTTTTCCCTTTTTAAATATAAAAAAGGTGAAACCGAATATGGGGTAGGATGGCTTCCACTTGGCGGATATGTAAAGATTTCAGGAATGATCGATGAATCGATGGATAAGGAGCAGATGAAACTTCCTGCTCAACCATGGGAATTCAGGTCAAAAACATCATGGCAACGTCTTTTGATAATGACCGGAGGGGTAATTTTTAATTTTATTTTCGCAATACTGATCTTTATTCTTGTTTTATTTGGATGGGGCGAAACATACCTGCCAACGGCTAATGTAAAATATGGAATAGTAACTGACTCGGTCGGTTATGCCATTGGTCTAAGAAATGGAGATAAGATACTTACTGTCGACAATCAGCATGTGGAGAACTTTCTGGAGATAACCTCGGATATTGTTTTGAACAACCGCAAAACCATTCAGATCGATCGCGATGGTACATTAATGAATATTGAAATACCCAGGGAATATGTTCCTAAAATGCTGAAGGGAAAAGGGCAGATTGATTCCAGAATACCTTTCGGACCATATGTGGTTGAAAGCTTTGGTAAAAAATCTCCGGCTAAAACAGCCGGTGTGCTACTTAATGATCAGCTAATTGGTATTGATGATAAGAAATTCACTTATTACGATGAATTTCAAAAATATCTCTTCGATAATAAGGAACATTCGCTGACCCTAAATATTCTAAGAAAAGGGGAGAATGTTAATATTGCCCTAAAGAGTGACTCTTTAGGAATGCTTGGAATAGGCAGATCTGTGGCACTTGCTCAGATATTTGATCTCAAAACCATTAAATATGGGTTCCTGCAATCAATTCCTGCGGGTATTAACAAAGGTTTAAAAACGATAACCGATTATCTGAAACAATTCAAACTCATTTTTTCAAAACATACAAAAGCTTATCAATCCCTGGGTGGTTTTATTACAATAGGAAACATCTTTCCCGGAGTATGGGACTGGCAAAGGTTCTGGAACCTTACTGGGTTTCTTTCAATTATTCTGGCAGTCATGAATATTCTGCCAATACCTGCTCTTGACGGAGGTCATGTTCTCTTTTTATTATTTGAGGTAGTTACCGGGAAAAAACCGAGTGACAAGTTCCTTGAGTATGCACAAATTGCTGGGATGATTATATTACTGGCACTTTTACTCTATGCCAATGGTAATGATGTTCTGAGGCTGATCAGAAAATAGAATTGATGTTTTTAAGGCCCCCATCCCCCCTAAAGGGGGGCTTATCCTCGTTTTTTAAGAATATTTTCTTACTACTATAATGGAATTAGCCCCCCTTTAAGGGGGATGGGGGGGCAATACCTAAACCAACTCATATTTCTGATTCCTTTTCCCGGGAATAAAACCGGCTTCTTTTATAATTGCCTGCATCTCAAAAGCATTGAACCTATTCTTCGACCCTGCCGCACTGACTACATTCTCCTCAATCATAATTGATCCGAGATCGTTAGACCCAGCATGAAGTGACAACATTCCAATTTGCTTACCTACAGTTAAAATTGAAGCCTGTATATTCCTGATATTATTTAATATGATACGGCTAATGGCAATCATCCTGATATAATCAGTACCATTGTAACCGCTTCTGATTCCATGTTTTTTTAAAAGAATGGTTCCTTCATCCTGAAAGGCCCAGGGTATAAATGTAATGAACCCAAAATGATTTTTCTGTTTTTCAGCCTGCAGATCTCTGATCCTGATAAGATGTTCAATCCTTTCCCTGGAGGTCTCTATGTGTCCAAACATCATAGTAGCCGAAGTAGGCAGATTCAATTTGTGAGCGTCACGCATCACCCCCAGCCACTCTTCCGATGTGGATTTTGCCGGTGAAACAACTTTCCTTACCCTGTCAGAAAGGATCTCTGCACCGGCTCCGGGAAGACTTTCAAGTCCTGCGTCAATCAGAAGAGTAAGAACCTCAGAATATGATAACCTCTCTTTCCTGGCGAGGTAAACAATTTCCGGAGGCCCCAGGGCATGCAGTTTTAGTGAAGGATATAGTTTCTTCAGATTTTTGAAAAGATCAATATAAAAGCTAATACCAAGATCCGGATTCATACCTCCCTGCAAAAGAAGCTGATCTCCTCCCAGTGAATATAATTCATCAATTTTGGATTTATATTCAGTTACCGATGTAACATATGCATCCTCTGATCCTTTTTTCCTGCAAAAATTACAAAATGAACACTGAGAAAAACATATATTGGTAATGTTCACATTCCTGTCAATCATCCAACCTACAGTTTTCCCGGGATTATGCAATTGCCGGAGTCTATTTGCCACAAACATCAGCTCTTCTACAGGAGCCGAGGTATAAAGTGCAACTCCTTCCTCAACATCCAACGGAATAAGGTTCAGGGCTTTCTCATATAGTTGTTCGAGGATCATCTTTGCTAACACATTAGTAACCAATAAGTCCGAAATCCGAAGTCCGAAGTCCGAAAAAGTAAATTAATATTGTCTCAGTCCAGGTACTTCAGACTTACGGCTTCTGTCTTCCGACTTCCGACTTCTCAAAGGTAACTCTTTGGAAACGANNAGAATATCACAAATATCATCTGACCAATCTGTTATATGTATTCTGGGAGGCGACCAGATTCCTGAAAAGTTGAAACTCACTAAACAGGAAATTGATTTTGCTACAACTCAGCTTAAGGAAAAGGAAGAATTTATTCTGATTAATTCATATAACAAGTATACCTACCTGATAAGATTAAAGGAAGGTATTGCGCATTACAAAGTCAGAGAGGAACTTAGAAGGACAGCATATAATCTGAGAAAGCTTATAAAAGAGAACAACCATTCTGAATTGATCATCACTTCCGATAAGGCCTATAATGGAGCAATTGAAGATATGGCAGAAGGATTGCTTCTGAGTTTTTATTCTTTCGATAAATATAAGACAAAAGCGGGAACGGATGATAAAAAACACTATCCTCAAAAACTTCTTCTACAAGGGAAGGTAACAGATTCGGATATTAAATGGCTTATCGATCTTACTGATGCTGTCTACTTTACACGCGATCTTATTAAAGAACCGGTTAATCAGTTAAATGCGACTTCTCTGGCCAGTAAGATTAAAAAAATAGGTGATTCTGCAGGTTTCAATGTTGAGGTATTAACAAAAGGTAAGATAGAAGCTTTAAAGATGGGGGGGCTTCTGGCGGTTAATAAGGGAAGTATAGATCCACCCGTTTTCTGTATACTGGAATGGCATCCTGCAAATTGTCTCAACAAGAAACCGATTGTTCTTGTAGGTAAGGGAATTGTCTATGATACGGGAGGTTTGAATATTAAAACCGGTGAGTTCATGGCCGGGATGAATGGTGACATGGCGGGCGCTGCAACCGTAACCGGTGTTTTGCATTCTGTTGCAAAAACCAAAATTCCTCTTCATGTAATAGGATTGATCCCTTCAACTGATAACCGTCCAGGAGGAAATGCTTATACCCAGGGTGATATCATTACCATGTTTAATAAGATGAGTGTCGAAATAGGGAATACAGATGCTGAAGGCAGGCTTATCCTGGCAGATGCGATCAGCTATGCTTCAAAATATTCTCCGGAATTAATAATCGATATTGCAACTCTTACGGGTTCGGCAGCAATGACATTTGGAAATCAGGCTATTGCAGTAATGACAAATGCTGACAGAAAATATATCGACCTGCTTGAAGAATGTGGGAATGATGTATATGAACGAATTGCAGAATTACCTCTATGGGATGAATATGGCGAATTACTGAAATCTGATGTTGCTGATCTTAAAAATATAGGCGGACGCGAAGCAGGAGCTATTATAGCCGGTAAATTCCTGGAACGATTTGCTGAATTCCCATTAATTCATATGGATATCGCCGGGACAGAAATGCTCAAGAAGGATGATTATTACAGACTGAAAAGCGGACCCGCGTCGGGGTTACGGTTACTGGCAACATTCCTCAGGAGAATTGCATCTAACTATTCAGAAAGGAAATAGAAATTTATGGAAAAGAAAACAATACTTGCCGGCATCTCTCACGGAGATATTAATGGTATCGGATATGAGGTTATTATCAAAGCTCTTTCTGACCCTACAATAAATGAAATTTGTACAACTATTGTATATGGTTCTCCCAAGGTAGCTGCTTACCATCGTAAAGCATTGAATGTTAATAATTTTAGCTTTAACAACATTAAGACGGCAGAAGAAGCTCACACGAAGAAAGCTAATATGATTAATTGTCTTGATGATAATATCAGAGTGGAACTTGGAAAGTCAACTCCTCAGGGAGGGGAAGCCGCTCTGATTTCACTCGAAAAAGCAGTCGAAGATCTGAAAAGCGGTAAAATTGATGTCCTGATTACCGCTCCTATTGACAAGAAAAATATCCAATCGGAGACTTTCCATTTTAATGGACATACCGATTATCTGAAATCTGTGGCTGGTACCGGGGAAGCTCTTATGTTTATGATTGGTGAAAGTATGAGAATCGGCATTGCTACTGACCATGTCCCGCTTAGTAAGGTTCCGGGGTTGATAACTGTGGATACTCTTATGAATAAAATCAGGCTTATGAATCAGTCACTCATACTTGATTTTGGAATACGCAAACCCCGTATAGCGGTTCTTGGACTTAATCCTCATGCCGGAGATAACTCATTACTCGGGACTGAAGAGGTTGAGATTATCAGTCCGGCAATTCAACAGGCTCAAAAAGAAGGAATTATGACATTTGGCCCTTTCCCGGCTGATGGTTTTTTTGGAGCAGGGTCATTCTCAAAATTCGATGGGATACTCGCTATGTACCACGATCAGGGCCTTACCCCATTCAAAGCATTATCGTTCGATTCAGGGGTTAACTTCACTGCAGGATTGCCGTTTATAAGAACATCGCCGGTTCACGGTACTGCTTTTGATATTGCCGGCAAAGGTGAAGCATCAGAGAATTCATTCCGTCAGGCAATTTATCTCGCGTGTGACATTTTTAAAAACAGACAGTTATATAACGAAATATCGAAAAATCCCTTAAAACATCAGGATATTGAAATTCATGCTGACCGCATTGATGAACTTCCTCCTGATATTTTTAATCCCGAACAATAAGTATGATTGACTATATTAAAGGTGACATTACACAGATAACCCCGACATTCGTCACGATGGAAACGGGAGGGATGGGATATCTGATCAATATCTCATTAACGACATTTTCCAAACTTGATGGCAAAAAGGAATTTAAAATTCTGATTCATGAAGTCATACGGGAAGACAGCCACCAGCTCTTTGGATTTGCTGACATTGAGGAACGGGATATTTTCAGGTTACTTATATCCGTTTCAGGTGTGGGTGCAAATACCGCAAGAATGATGCTCTCTTCTCTAAGTCCGGGGGAGATCGAAATGGCAATTTTAGGCTCAGATGCAAATCTGTTAAAAAGCGTTAAGGGAATAGGATTAAAAACAGCTCAAAGGATTATTGTTGATCTGAAAGACAAACTTGGCAAACATACCGGAAGCGATGAAATATTTGCCTTCGCAGACAATACCAGGCGCGAAGAAGCGTTATCTGCATTAGTAATGCTGGGATTTGCCAAAAGCACTGTCTCCAAAGTCGTTGATAAAATAGTCAGAGATGAAAAAAACCTGACGGTTGAGGACATTATAAAGAGAGCGCTTAAAAACTTGTAATTCTGAATATAAGCCGGATTGAGATCAGGGATATCATATAAAAATATTCTGATATTTTCGTATCTTCTGCTGTTAGCTTCTTTTCTCTTAATGTCCTCAGAAGCAAGTAGTCAGACTGCTTTGCAAAAGAGTGTAACACCCGATACAACACGCAAATCAATCCTGAAACTAAAAGATGATTCAGGGATTCCCTGGGAATCACAACAAAAGGCTCCTCTTTTCCTCGATAAGCCTTCTAATTTCAAATCTACGGTTATTTATGATCCCGATAAAAACGAATATATCCTTTATGAGAAAATAGGAGCCCTTGATTATCGCACTCCGGTGCATATGAGTCCTGAAGAATTCAGGAAATATGAATACGCAAAGGCGATGCGGGATTACTGGCAATCACGTATATCCGGAACCCAGGCTGGTTTCAAGTCAAACCTGATACCACAAATAGAAGTCGGAGGTGCGGCATTTGATAAAATATTTGGGAGCAACACCATCAATATAATCCCCCAGGGATCAGCTGAACTTATATTTGGTATAAATATTTCCAAAACTGAAAACCCAACCCTTCCGGTAAAGCTCCAGTCAATTCCAACATTCGATTTTAAAGAAAAAATTCAGATGAATGTCACCGGTACAATTGGTGACAAAATGACGCTCGGGGTGAATTATAACACCGATGCAATGTTTGAATTTGAGAACAGGACAAAACTTCAATATGCCGGAAAGGAAGATGAAATACTTAAAAAAGTTGAAGCCGGCGATGTCACTCTTCCCCTGACTGGAACTCTTATCACCGGCAGTTACAGCCTTTTTGGACTTAAGACTGAAATGCAGTTTGGAAAGTTAACAGTCACAACCGTACTTTCACAACAAAAAGGGCAAACTTCCGTAATAAATGCTACCGGTGGCGCTCAACTGACCGATTTTGACATACTTGCCGATGCCTATGAGGCAAACAAGCATTTCTTCATTTCACAATATTTCAGAGACACTTATGATGCATCACTGAAAAACCTGCCAATTGTCAGCTCAGGTATCAATATTGACCGGATCGAAGTATGGGTAACCAACAAGCTGACCAGTTTCCAGGATGCCAGCAACAGGAACATTGTTGCTTTTGTTGACCTTGGTGAGAGTAAAAACCATATTTTCAATAAGGTACCGGCTTTTCAGGCAACACCGGGCGCATTGATATATCCCGATAATAATGCAAACAGAATGTATGAACAGTTCACTACTGCTTATAACATTATCAGGAGTGTTGACCAGGTCACAAATGCTTTCGGTCCATTATATCCCGGATTCCAGATAGGACGTGATTATGAAAAGATTGAGAATGCCAGAATGCTTGATCCGAGAGAATATTATTTTAACAAACAGCTTGGTTTTATTTCGCTTAATACGGCTTTGAATGCTGATGAGGTTCTGGCCGTTGCCTATGAATATACAATTGAGGGCCATGTGTTTAAGATTGGTGAATTTTCAACAGATGGAATAGCTGCCCCGCAAACTTTGATACTTAAGCTGTTAAAAGGCACTAATCTGAGTCCAAAACTTCCTACCTGGAAACTGATGATGAAGAATATTTATTCCCTTGGATCAGGAAAACTGGATCAAAAAGACTTTGTGCTTAATGTGCTTTACCAGGATGATAAAACGGGTAATTCAATCAACTATATTCCTGAAGGAAATCTTGCAGACAAGTTATTACTTCAGGTTATGGGTCTTGACAATCTTAATTCCCAGCTTGACAGGCAACCTGATGGTTTTTTCGATTTCATAGAGGGAGTAACTGTTATTTCTGACAGGGGAAGGATAATTTTCCCATTTGTTGAACCTTTCGGAAGTCATCTTAAGAATATGATTACCGATCCTGTTCTTGCCAGTAAATATGTCTATCAGGAGTTATATGATTCAACACAAACTTTAGCCCGCCAGATAGCAGAGAAAGACAAATTCGAACTTAAAGGACAATACTCATCTGAATCAGGATCGGTGATCAGGCTTAATGCAACGAGTATCCCACAGGGTTCTGTTAAGGTTACTGCCGGAGGGGTACCACTTACTGAAAACACTGATTATATTGTTGATTATAATATGGGCACAGTAACAATAATTAACAGTGCACTTATCGAATCCCAAACACCTATTCAGGTCTCATTGGAGAACAATCAGTTTTTCGGATTCCAGACAAAAACTCTTGTTGGCACTCATCTCGATTACCGGGCCTCGGACAAATTCGATATTGGTGCCACAATACTTCATCTTACTGAAAGGCCATACACCCAGAAAGTAAATTATGGCGAGGATCCGATCTCAAACACAATATGGGGTTTAAATACTTCATATAAGACAGAATCACAATTACTCACAAAAATTATTGATAAAATACCTCTACTTAACACAAAAACTGTATCATCAATCTCCTTTTTTGGCGAATTTGCTGATCTTATTCCCGGCCATTCTCAGGCAATCTCGGGTGCAGGGAACGCATATATTGATGATTTTGAAGCCAGCGAAATTCCGCTGGACCTTAAAGCTTTTAACGCGTGGAGTATTTCAAGTGTCCCGCAAGGACAGGACCAGCTTTTCCCTGAAGCCAAGTTCAATAACAATCTTGTCAGCGGTTTTAACCGGGCAAAAATAGCCTGGTATGTGATAGACCCTCTCTTTTTACGCAACGGTTCATCAACACCACAATATATAAGGGATAATCCAGATGAACAATCGAGCCATTTTGTAAGAGAGATATATGAAAATGAAATTTTCCCTAATAGACAAAGCCCCAACGGAATTCCTGCCACAATAGCCGTTTTAAATCTGGCATATTATCCTGAGGAAAAAGGTCCATATAACTACGATACTGACCCTGGCGTGTATTCTGCCGGAATGAATTCCAGCGGAGCACTTAATGATCCTAAATCAAGATGGGGCGGCATAATGCGGGAAGTGCTGACAAACGATTTCGAAGCTGCTAATATTCAATATATTAAATTCTGGGTGATGGACCCGTTTGTTGATAATCCCACTGATGAAGGAGGAGATCTTTATATAAACCTTGGGAACATTTCAGAAGATATTTTGAAGGATTCCAGGAAAAGTTTTGAGAATGGACTTCCGAGTTCAGCTGTTGTAAAAAATGTTGATACTACTGCATGGGGAAGAGTACCGACTATCCAGTCTGTCGTCAATGCTTTTGACAATGATCCTCTAGCCAGGTCTTTTCAGGATGTCGGGCTTGATGGTTTGAGCGACTCAGATGAAGAGACATTTTTCAGTGATTACCTTCAGAAATCATCCCTTATATTGAGCCCTGATGCCTATCAGCAGATTTATAAGGACCCGTCGGGAGATGATTATCATTATTACAGAGGAACAGATTATGATAATCAGCATCTGGGAATTCTCGACAGATATAAAAACTATAATGGGGAGGAAGGAAACTCACCTACTTCCTCTATGTCAAAGGAGTCATATCCCACTGCCGGATCAACATTGCCCGACATGGAAGATATTAACCGGGATAATACTTTAAGCGAAACTGAGAGTTACTACCAGTATAAAGTAAGTATTCGCCCCGGAGATATTAAGGTCGGTTCAAATTATGTAGTTGATGAAATTGAATCACCAGAAATTACCTTTCCAAACTTGAAAAAATCGAGAGTAAAATGGTATCAGTTTCAGATTCCCATAACTGATTATCAGAAAGCTATTGGCCCGATTTCAGACTTTAAATCAATCCGCTTCATGAGAATGTTTCTTAAAGGCTTCAAAGATCCTGTCATTATGAGGTTTGCCAATTTGGACCTTGTTCGTGCGGAATGGAGAAAATACAATATTTCCTTTACTGAAGGTGCAGAAAGGATCACAATACCTGAGGCCACTGATGGAACCTTTGAAATAAGTTCGGTAAGCATAGAGGAGAATTCGGAGAAAATTCCTGTTAATTATGTTTTACCTCCCGGATTTAACAGGCAAACTGACCCGCAGAACCCACAGCTGCAACTGCTTAACGAACAATCAATGGTGCTTAAGGTTATGAATCTTGATGATGGAGATGCCAGGGCCGCATTCAAAAATGTAAATCTTGATATAAGGCAATACCGCAAACTCCGAATGGAGGTTCATGCTGAAGCAATGATCGGACAACCATTGAAGGATGGTGATCTGACAGCATTCATAAGAATCGGTGCCGATTACAAAGGGAATTTTTACGAATATGAACTTCCTTTAAAGCTTACTCCGCCAGGTCATTATGAGAGTACCGATGACAATAGAGCCAGAGTATGGCCTGCCGAGAACAGCTTTGATATAGATCTTTCTTTATTACAGGCTGCAAAGGAAGAGCGTAACCGGCAAATGCTTCTTCCCGGTTCATCATTAAGCATATCAGATGTCTTTGTATATACAAATGGAACGGCCCGGATCTCAGTTTCCGGGAACCCTAATATGAGTAATATTAAGGTCATCATGATAGGAGTGAGGAATCCTATAAAAACACGGAACAAAGCTGTTGATGACGGAAGTCCGAAATATGGCGAAGTATGGTTCGATGAACTGCGTCTTAACGATTTTATAGAAAACGGTGGATGGGCGGCAAACGGACATATGCAGGCCCGTCTTGCCGATTTGGGCACTGTTGATATGGTCGGTCAGTTTAGTACTCCGGGGTGGGGAAGTATCGATAAAAAAGTGAATGAGAGAAGCAAGGATCAGACTTTGAAGTATGACATTTCATCAAACATTGAACTTGGGAAATTCTTCCCTGAAAAGATTGGTGTAAGGCTTCCTGTTTACGTCGGATATTCTGAAACAAGGATCAGACCTCAATATGACCCTCTTGATCCTGATATTCTTTTAACAACCGCCTTAAAAAATGCAAAGAACCAAATTGCCAGAGATTCAATTTTATCTATTTCTCAGGATTTGTCAAGAAGAAAGACAATTACAATAAGCAATGCCGGTATAACAAAGCGGGGAAAGAAACCGCATCCCTGGGATCCTGCGAATATCAGTGTTAACTATACATACAATGAAATATATAGTAGCAATACTACAACCGAAATTAACCTTGAGAAAGATTATAGAGGAGGGATTAATTATGATTTTCAGGCACAACCTGCCAATATTATGCCTTTTAAGAATGTAAGATTCCTGAATTCTCCTGTTTTTAAAATTATAAAGGACTTTAACTTTTATGCATTCCCAAAAAGCATTTCATTCAGAACAGACCTGAACCGGACTTATAATGAATTAATTACGAGAGATATAAATAACCCTTACCTGCAAATTACTCCTTCCTTCAAAAAGGATTTTGAATGGACCAGGATGTATGATTTTAAATATGATATTACCCGGAATCTGAAATTTGATTTTACTGCAACCAATCTTTCGCGGATTGATGAACCTCCTGGAGGTGTAGACAAAACAAGGTATAGCAGTCTTTATGATGCCTGGCGCGATTCGGTTTTAATTAACTTAAGGAAAGGCGGCAGAACGACCGACTATAATCATTTTATGAATGTAACATACACGATTCCTGTAAATAAACTTCCTTTGCTTTCCTGGTTAAATGCCAATGCTCGTTATAGCGCCGATTATACATGGCTTGCCGCGCCTCTTTTTCCTGACAGTTTGAAGATCAATCTTGGGAATTCAATAAAGAATCATAGCGAGATGACATTTACAGCCATGGCAAATCTTTCCAGTCTATATACAAAATTGAAGTTCCTTAAAAAAATTGAAAATATTACACAACCGGGAGCCGCTCAGAAAATGAAGGCAGATTTAATAACCGTAACATACACGAAGGATAACATAAACTTCAAAGCAAATGTTGTCAAACCAATTATTCACAATCTTAAGACAAAGGATGTAAAAGTTAAAATTGTAGGAAAGAACGGCGAAGAGGTAAAAGGCAAGCTGGAAATTGTCAACGAGAACAGGGTTAATTTCACTGCAGCTAAACAGGTTGATGATGCTAAAGTCGTTATTGAAGGCAAGGTCAAAAAAAGCAGAAATCCGATGATAGTTGCAGGTGAATACCTTATAAGGGCAGTAATGGGTATAAGGTCAATAAGCTTGACCTATACAAAAGCTCAGGGAGAATACCTTCCTGGTTATACTCCTGAAACAAAGTTTCTTGGAATGTCATCGTTTAATAATAAACTTGCACCCGGATGGCCATTTATTCTGGGGTATAGTGGTAAAAACTTTTTTGACAGAGCTGTTTCGAACGGGTGGCTGTCAAAAGATACTATTCTTAATACACCTGCAATGTATAATAATACTGCCAGCGTGTCATTACGAAGTCTTATTGAACCTTTTCCGGGATTGAGAATTGATGTGAATGCTGACAGAAGATACCAGGAGGATGAAAGTTCATATTATATTGCTGATTATAATGGGAACTTTCCCGATAGCACACGTAACCATATGGTATCGGGTAACTATTCTATTTCTATTATCTCGTGGGGTACGGCTTTTGAAAAGATCTCAAAGAATAATGATTATGCCTCTTCCGCCTTTGAGAATTTTAAAAAGGATATTATTATTATTTCGGCCAGAAGAGCAGCACAAAGGCAAAAGACAGATCCTGGCTATAACCCTGATATTGATCCTTTAACAGGCAATCCTGTTACAGGTCCATTTAAGAGCGGTTACGGGCAAACATCCAGTGATGTTCTGATTCCCGCATTCATTGCTGCTTATACCAAAACAAACCCCAATAAGGTCGGTCTTGAAATGTTCCCGTCGGTCTTAAAAATGATGCCAAACTGGAGAATCACTTTTGACGGATTATCAAAATTCGATTTTATTCAAAGCGTATTCAGATCTGTCAGCTTAACGCATCAATACCGAAGCACATATCAAATCGGTTCTTTTAACACAAATCTGAATTACAAGCTCGATGACAATGGCATAAACAGTATCCGGGACCTCCAGGATAACTATATTCAGCAATATGAAATTAATAGTGTGACAATCAGTGAACAGTTCAGTCCTCTGATCAACGTGGACATGAACTGGAAAAACAGCCTTACAACCCGGTTTGAATGGAAAAAATCACGTATTGTTACACTTAATATGACCAGTAACCAGGTAGCCGATGCACGGATAGATGAACTGGTATTTGGTGCGGGTTACAGGTTTGATAATGTTAAGATAATTCTTAAAACTGGAGGAGTACAACACTCGCTAAAAAGCGATCTGAACTTACGATTCGATCTTTCTATACGCGATGATAAAACAATCGCAAGGAAACTGGTAGAGGATGTTGATCAACCGGTTATAGGGCAGAAGGTTTTTACTTTAGGTGTAACTGCCGATTATGTTTTAAGCGACAAATTTAATCTCCAGATCTTTTGTGATCGAACAATGAATAATCCTTTTGTTGCCACTACTTTCCCAACCTCAAATACCAACTTCGGATTCAGTCTTAAGTTTACTCTCGTTCAGTAACAGTGGTCAGTTGTTGATTCTCAACTACCACTTATATTTCACCCCTAAATCCCCCTTACTCGACAGGACCAGAATGGGGACTTTTAAAATTTCGATTTGCTGTAATTTCAGAATACATCAGACTTTGTTTTGGTTCTCCCCCTGGGGAGTCAGAGGGGTAAAAAACAAAGGGAGACAATATTTAGCTTCTATGGTGGTTTTTTATTTTTTCAGCAATCGTTTGAAACAAAGTTAATCCGGTCTTTCTATCTGAAAATCAGCTATTATACGTTAAAATATATGGCATTAGAGTAGCATTAATTGAACCATTTTCTCTATTTTTGGATAGAAACCAGAGGTTATTACTCAGAATCTTAAAACATACTAACCGTATATGAAAAGATCAAAACCACGTTTGACGTTCTGGCAGATCTGGAACATGAGTTTTGGATTTCTTGGAATACAGTTTGGCTTTGCTCTGCAGAATGCAAATGTCAGCAGGATTTTTGAAACACTTGGAGCCAAGGTTGAGAATATTCCAATTTTGTGGATTGCTGCTCCGGTAACAGGGCTTATCATTCAGCCGATAATCGGCCATATGAGTGATAATACATGGAACAGGCTGGGTCGCCGGCGCCCCTACTTCCTCACCGGTGCTATCCTGGCATCTCTTGCACTGATCTTCATGCCAAACTCACCTGTACTCTGGATAGCTGCCGGAACTCTCTGGATAATGGATGCATCTATCAATATTTCAATGGAACCATTCAGAGCTTTCGTAGGCGATATGCTGCCGTCAGAACAACGAACAGCAGGTTTTGCAACTCAGAGCTTCTTTATTGGTACCGGCGCCGTCATAGCATCAGTTCTTCCATATGTTCTTACTAATTGGTTTCATATTCAAAATACAGCACCTGCAGGACAGATACCATTATCAGTAAAATTATCATTTTATATAGGAGGAGCGGTATTTATTTCTGCAGTACTATGGACCATAATGAAGACGAAAGAATACTCTCCTGAGGAGCTTCACGAATTCTCGGCTGAAGAAAATTCCGTACCTGATTATGTTAATGATAGTGATAGCCATTTTAGTACGGGCATATTTGTAAAAAGAGGATTTTACTGGATTTTTGCCGGACTTGTTATAAGTCTAATTATATACTTCTATTCACTTGAGAAGGAATTGTATATTCTGTCGGTTGGAATAGGAGCTTTCGGATTGGTTCAGATTGTTTCAGGATTGTTCGTATCAGGAGGAAGAGCAAAGAGTGGGCTTGTCGTTGTTCTGAGTGATCTCTACAGGATGCCAAAGACGATGGGTCAGCTGGCTATTGTTCAGTTTTTTTCCTGGTTTGCACTTTTCTCCATGTGGATTTATACCACTTCGGCTGTGACCAGTCATATATATGGTACAAAGGATCCGACAAGCGAACTATATAATCAGGGTGCAAACTGGGTAGGAATTCTCTTTGCTGTTTATAATGGGTTCGCAGCACTGGTTGCTTTCTTGCTTCCTGTCTTTGCAAAGCTGACAAACAGACGGATTACCCACTCTGTCAGTTTAATTGCAGGAGGTCTCGGCCTGATTTCCATTATCTTAATTCACACCCCGGTAATGTTAATTCTTTCCATGCTTGGTATTGGCCTTGCCTGGGCAAGCATACTTGCAATGCCTTATGCAATTCTGACAGGATCGCTTCCTGCAAACAAAATGGGAACCTATATGGGTATTTTTAATTTTTTTATAGTTATACCACAGATACTGGCAGCAAGCATTCTGGGATTCTTTGTCCGTGATGTTTTTGGTGGTGAGAGTATTTATGCACTTGTAACCGGAGGTATTTCGATGTTTATAGCCGCTGTACTTATTCTTTTTGTGAAGGATGTGGATGAGACAAAATCAAATATAGCATGATGCACACAGCTGCATGTATTTTTGATCTTGACGGGGTAATAGTTGATACTGCCAGATACCACTTTCTGGCATGGAAAAGACTGACTGATCAACTTGGTATTCATTTTACGGAAGAAGATAATGAGAGGCTTAAAGGTGTCAGCCGGATGGCTTCCCTTGAAATAATCCTCGGGATTGGCAACAGAAAAGTTAATGAAAGACAGAAACAGGAGTATGCTACATTAAAAAACAGTTGGTATATAGATTATATAAGCAAAATGACCCCGGATGAGGTACTTCCCGGTTGTCTCACCTTCATTGAGGAACTTAGAAATGCAAATGTTCGGGTAGCCATAGGTTCGGCCAGCAAAAATACACCCATGATCCTTGAAAGGGTTGGTATACGGGACCTTTTTGATGCAATAGCAGACGGTAACATTGTCAGAGAAGCTAAACCCAATCCGGAAGTGTTTATTAAGGCAGCCGAAATGGTAGGAATAAAACCTGGGAAATGTGTGGTGTTTGAAGACGCAGTTGCAGGAGTTCAGGCGGCACTTAATGCAGGTATGATGTGTATCGGGGTGGGCTCACCGAAGATATTAAGAAAAGCCCATTTCGTTGTTCCTGGATTAAATGAGATGAACCTTGCAAAACTTATCAGTATAGAAAAAAATATCAGGGAATGAATAGTTTTTATAAAAGAGATGTTTGGCAGATTATCGAAGAAGGATTCCATCCTGAGATGAACAGAGAGTCGGAAAGTATCTTTTCGATCGGGAATGGTTATATGGGGCAGAGAGCCAATTTTGAAGAGCATTATTCAGGCGATAGCCTGCAGGGGAGTTATGTTGCCGGTGTATATTACCCCGATAAGACAAGGGTAGGATGGTGGAAAAACGGATATCCTGAATACTTTGCTAAAGTTCTGAATGCCCCAAACTGGATTGGTATCGATATCTCAGTAAATGGGAAAGAGATCGACCTTGCAACATCAAAAACAGAATCATTTTCAAGGATTCTGAATATGAGGGAAGGTTATCTTGAAAGATCATTCAGGGTGACAGTTGAGGGAAACAGGAAAATTGAGATTAATAGCAGGAGATTCGTCAGCATGGCAGAACCTGATCTCGGAATAATCAGATATGCTGTAAAATCAATAGATTTTGACGGCACTCTGGATTTCACTGTTTATATCGATGGTGATGTGAAAAATGAAGATACAAATTTCGGGGAGAAATTCTGGGAAGAAGTAAACAAGGAGATGAATGGGAACAATGGCGTTCTTATTACCAGGACATTGAAAACAGATTTTCATGTTGCTACCGGAATGAGTTTTGAATTCATGAAGGATAACAGTAAAATTGAAAAAAAAATTCATAACACAGAGAGGGAAAAATATATTGCCGGCGCTGTTTCTTTCGCCATCAGAAAAGGGGAGGAGATTACTCTGAATAAATTTGTGGTTGTCCTCTCATCATTGAATAATGCAAAAGATAAGTTGACGGAAGATTCTAAAACCCGTCTTACCCAGGCAAAAACTAAAGGATATGCTCGCCTTTTCCTTGACCATACCAAAGAATGGGAGAGGATATGGACCACTTCTGATGTGGTAATTGAAGGTGATATATCGGCTCAGCAGGCAATTCGCTTTAATATATTCCATCTTAATCAGACCTATACCGGAAAAGATGAACGACTCAATATCGGTCCAAAAGGTTTTACCGGTGAAAAATATGGAGGCAGCACATATTGGGATACAGAAGCTTTTGGTTTGCCATTTTTCCTTAAAACGGCTGACCGGGAAGTCGGGAAAAACCTCTTGCTATACCGGTATAAACATCTGGAAAAAAGTATTGCCAACGCAGAGAAACTGGGTTTTAATAACGGCGCTGCCTTGTACCCGATGGTAACAATGAACGGTGAAGAGTGTCATAATGAGTGGGAGATAACTTTCGAAGAGATACATAGGAATGGAGCAATTGCTTTCGCAATCTTCAATTATATAAGACATACCGGAGATGATGAATATATGGCTGATTACGGGCTGGAAGTGTTAATCGGGATATCGCGGTTCTGGAGCCAGAGGACGACATTTTCGGAGAATCTTAAGAGATATGTGATATTGGGAGTCACCGGTCCGAATGAATATGAGAACAATATTAATAATAACTGGTACACAAACTCATTAGCTGTTTGGACATTATCCTATACACTAAAAAACATCAGGATTCAGGAGAAAGAGAGTCAGGAAAAATTATCAGCTCTTTACAGAAAAATAAATTTTAATTTTTCCGACGAAACAGCCAGATGGCAGGAAATAATTAAAAATATGCACTTCCCGTATGATAATTCGCGCAATATCTTCCTTCAGCAGGATGGATTTCTTGATAAGGAGCTAAAGCCGGCCAGCAGTATCCCATCTGCTGAACGACCGATTAACCAGCACTGGTCGTGGGACAGGATTTTGAGATCCTGTTTTATAAAGCAGGCAGATGTTTTGCAGGGTTTATACTTCTTTGAAGATCAGTTTGATACAGAAACAATTAAACGTAATTATGATTTTTATGAACCGATGACTGTTCATGAATCGTCTTTGTCTGCCTGCATATATTCAATTGTTGCTTCAAGGATTGGGAATATTGAAAAAGCCTATGAGCTTTACCTTCGTACTGCCAGGCTGGACCTGGATGATTATAATAACGAAGTCTCCAACGGATTGCATATAACAAGCATGGCCGGTACCTGGCTCGCAATTGTTGAGGGATTTGGCGGTATGAGGATCCACGCCGGTAAAATTCTTCTTAATCCACTGATCCCGGCAAAATGGCAATCATATTCATTTCATGCCCGCTTCCGTGGTGTCCTTTTCATGGTTAAAGTGACAAAAGACTTTGTAACTCTAATCAATTTGTCTGAAAAGCCGTTAAATCTGGAAGTATCGGGTAAGGAATATCGGATAAAAGGATCAGAAAAACTTATCCTTAACCTTAAAGTAGATTTCTTTTCTTAAGCTATTATAAATCAGGAGTTTGATTGTAAAGAATATAATTTTAATTATTCAGATTATGGAAAAACTGACTTTGAGTATTCTGGTATTGTTTCTTGCAATTACAATTACAATAGCCGGTTGTTCGGTTTTTGGCCAGAAAAAGGAAATAAAACCTTTTCATTCCGATGTTGTACACCCTGAATGGTCGAAAAACTCAGTATTGTATGAAGTAAACGTAAGACAGTACACTGAACAGGGTACTTTTAATGCTTTTGCGGAACATCTTCCCAGGCTAAAAGCTCTTGGCGTGAATGTCTTGTGGTTTATGCCGACATTCCCTATTGGAGTTCTAAACAGGAAAGGAGGACTTGGAAGTTATTATTCAGTTAAAGACTATTTAGATGTAAACCCTGAGTTCGGAACACTTGATGACTTCAAAAATATTTTAAAAAAGGCACATGATCTGGGGATGAAAGTTATCATCGACTGGGTACCGAACCATACCTCCTGGGATAATAATCTGACAGTTGAACATCCTGATTGGTATGTGAAAGACTCGAAAGGCAAATTTTCTCCGCCTATCGGAACTGACTGGACAGATGTGATTCAACTTGACTGGTCGAAAAAAGGACTTCAGGATTATATGATAGAAGCATTGAAATTCTGGGCAAATACAGGCGTTGATGGTTTCCGTATTGATCATCCTCACAATACACCAAAGGAATTTTGGGAAAGGGCAAGAACTGAACTTACAGCTATAAAACCGGTTCTGTTGATAGGTGAAATAGAGGAACCAACAACTTTCCTTGAAAAAGGTATGGACATGAACTATGCATGGGAGATGTATCATCTCATGGTCAATATTGCACAGGGAAAAGACAGCGTGAAGGTACTTGCAAAATACTATGAGAAAGAATGGTCAACATATCCCAACAATGTATACAGGCTTCAGTTTCT
>PMNJ01000199.1:20909-23167 GCA_003162595.1 Bacteroidales bacterium
AGATCTGATCTCATTAAAAAAGCAAAATAAAGCTCTATGGAACGGTGATGCCGGAGGCTCGATGGTAAGACTCAGCACAAAAAAGGACAATGCTGTCTTTGCGTTTTACAGGGAGAAAGATGCAAACAGGGTAGTAGTTCTGCTAAATCTAAGTAAGAAAAAAATTGCACTTAAATCACTTCCCGGAAACCTTAATGGTGAATATACTGATTATTTTGCCAGAATGAAAACAGTTCTTCCTTTGACCGATTCGCTGAGGTTCGAACCATGGGGGTATAAAGTATTGGTAAGATAAAAGATAAAAGTAAAAACGCAAAAGTGAATTCAATGCATTCAATAAAACACATATCATTCATTTTGATTGTCATTGTCTTATTAATAGCCGGGTGTGGTCCGATGCAAAATAAAAACAAACCTGAAGCTGACAAATCTCTTGCTTCTGTTCCTAACTGGTCAAAGGAGGCAATCTGGTACCAGATTTTTGTTGAAAGATTCCGGAATGGTGATCCCGGAAACGATCCGACCCCGGCAGATATGTCCGGTTCTTTCCCTGATAAAATACCCGCAAAGTGGAGGATTACTCCTTGGGGTCATGACTGGTATGCTCATGAACCCTGGCTCGACAGTGTCAAAGCAAAAGGATTCTATTCAAAAATACAGGCCCGCAGATATGGAGGTGATCTGCAGGGAGTACTTGATAAAATGGATTATATTCAGTCACTTGGTGTTACTGCAATATTTTTTAATCCGCTTAACGATTCACCCTCCCTGCATAAATATGATGCGAGAAACTATGCACATATTGACAGAAATTTCGGTCCCGACCCAAAAGGAGATGCTGTAATTATTGACTCAGAAATTCACGATGATCCTGCAACCTGGAAATGGACTTCAGCAGATTTGCTCTTTTTGAAAGTGATCAGGGAATTTCACAGGAGAGGCATCAGAGTGATAATGGACTATTCATGGAATCATACAGGCAAAACATTCTGGGCTTTGAACGATATAAGAAAGAATGGGAAAAATTCGAAGTATGTTGATTGGTATACCATAACTCAGTTTGATGATCCGGCGACAAAAGAGGATGAATTCAGCTATGAAGGATGGGGAGGTAACAATCCTTACATGCCTGTATTCAGGAAGGATATTATTCCTCCTGAGAAAAAGGTAATGCCTTTTGAAGGAAATTTTCATTCAGAATCATTAAAACAGCATATATTCGATGTTACCAGGAGATGGCTTGATCCTGACGGAGATGGGAATCCGTCTGATGGTGTGGATGGATTCAGACTTGATGTCGCAGGTGAGATCCCGATGGGATTCTGGAGGGAATACCGTAAAGTGGTTCGGGCAGTAAATCCTGAAGCGTATCTTGTCGGAGAAATATGGTGGTTGGATTGGCCCGATAAACTGTTGAATCCAAAAATTTACCTTCAGGGTGATCAATTTGATGCCATAATGAATTACAGGTGGTTCAGGGTTGCAAGAGGATTTTTTGGTCAGGCAGAACCTGTTTTAACAAGTACCAGGTTCATTAAGGAGATAAACCGGATAGACAGTGGGATTAATATCGGCAATCTTCAGGCGATGATGAATGTGGTATCTACACATGATTCTCCAAGACTGTCAACTTCGCTGTATAATAAAACGATGGATAAATATAAAGCAAAACCTTCCGACAACCCTGATTATAAAATAAATAAGCCGGATGAACTGACAAGGAAAGAACAGATTCTCCTTCTGATCCATCAGTTTACTTTCATCGGAGCTCCCCAGATATATTATGGGGAAGAGGTCGGAATGTGGGGTGCTGACGATCCTGATTGCAGGAAACCGATGGTATGGGATGATATTGTTTATGAAGATGAACGTACTGCATACGATCCCGGTAAAAGCCGGCAGGTGGATTCAGTCAGGCCAGATACCCTGCTGAAAGTGTTTTATGAGAATTTATGTAAAATGAGAAAAGATAATCCTGTTCTGGTATATGGAAATCTTTCATTCTCTGTTGCTGACGACAAAAAGATGGTACTTGCATATAACCGCAGGATGGGCAGTAATGAGATAGTTGTTGTTTTTAACCGTTCAGATAAACCTCAATCCGTGAAAGTACCTGTTAAAAATAATGGAGAATATCTGAACCTTCTAACCGGAAGCGATAAAAGCATTATAACCAATAATAACAATATCGAATTAAATCTCGAGCCGCTGACTGCAGTTGTCCTTAAGAAGAAATGAATCCCCGCGAGCGCATTCTC
>PMNJ01000087.1 GCA_003162595.1 Bacteroidales bacterium
AAATTACTTGAGGGATCAATAGTAAATGTGCCGCCGCAGGGCGGAAGAAAACATCCGGAACAGAAAATGATCCCTGTGGATACAAAGAACATTCTTTTTATATGCGGGGGGGCATTTGAAGGTATTGACAAGAAAATTGCACAACGACTCAATACACAGATCGTTGGTTTCGGCGCTGCAAAAATCCGTGAAAAAGTGGATAAAGACAATCTGCTCCAATATATTGCACCGCAGGATCTCAGATCATATGGCCTTATACCTGAAATAATTGGCAGACTGCCGGTGCTCACGCATCTCAATCCTCTCGACAGAGAAGCTCTCAGGGCAATTCTTACTGAGCCGAAAAACGCTCTGGTGAAACAGTATATCAAGCTGTTCAGAATGGACAATATTGAACTCACTTTTGCAGAAGGTGTTCTCGAATATATCGTCGATAAGGCCATTGAATTCAAACTTGGAGCCCGCGGACTAAGATCTATATGCGAAACAATAATGCTTGATGCTATGTTCGAAATGCCATCCGTTGATACAAATGAGCTGGAAATAACAATCGACTATGCAAACCGGAAGCTTGAAAGAATAAACCTCAAGATACTGAAGGCTTCTTAATATAGAAAAAATGGAACCCCGCCGGGGTTCTTTTTTTTTGATCAAATCTTTGTCTCTATTGTTGATGGAACCGCTCCGCGGTTCTTATGGGATGAACAATATTTATGAGACAAATCGCCGATCCTTTTCAACTAAAATAAAACAGGAAAACCAATTTTCATTTATAAAACCGCTGAGCGGTTTCATAAATAATAGAACTGGACAGCCAATTTTTAATTAACAAACCGCGAAGCGGTTTCATCAATAATAGACCAGAGAGGCTGAATGAGAACCGAACCCCGGAGGGGTTCCATAAATTATAAACTAATTCTGTTTTTCCTTTCGTAGATAGTATATGTATAGGGAATACTATTGTTATCGTCGGTTTTAAACTCCTCCTTTTCTGTAACTTCCCAAATGCTCAAATCAATTTCAGGAAAATAGATATCTGCCGGCGCCTTTTTATGAACATGGGTTATAAACAGACGACATGCCAGCGGCATGAACTGGCGATATATACTCCCACCGCCTATAATAAATATTTCTTCATCCGGTCCGCATTTGTCCAATGCGTCATCAATAGAATATGCAGTAACAGAATTTTCGATGGATTCATTCGGGTCATCTGTGAGAACAATATTTTTCCTTCCGGCTAACGGTTTACGTGGTAATGATTCCCAGGTTTTTTTCCCCATTATAACTATGTTCCCATATGTCAGCTTTTTAAATCTCTTCAGATCTTCGGAAATATGCCATAAAAGCTCATTATCCTTTCCAATTCCCCAATCTTCAGAAACAGCAACAATAATTGAGATCATACTTTATATATATTAAATTGAAATATCGCCTTTAATATGAGGATGTGCAACATAATCCGAAAGAGTGAAATCACTGAAGGTGAACTTGAGGATATCGGATATTTCAGGATTAATTGACATCTGAGGCAGCTTATACGGTTCCCGCTTGAGTTGAAGTTTTACCTGATCTATATGGTTGAGATAAATATGCGCATCACCAAGAGTGTGAACAAAATCACCTGGTTTATAGCCGGTTACCTGAGCTACCATAAGCGTCAACAGAGCATATGATGCAACATTAAACGGGACCCCAATAAAAATATCTGCACTCCGCTGGTAGAGCTGACACGATAACCTGTCACCGGCAACATAGAACTGGAATAGAATATGACATGGAGGAAGAGCCATCTTATCTAATTCACCTACATTCCATGCACTGATAATATGCCTGCGCGAGTCAGGCAATTTCCTGACAGAGCTGATAACGTTTTTCAGTTGATCAATCTTTTTCCCACCTTCTGCAGGCCATGAACGCCATTGATAACCATAAATCGGCCCAAGGTTCCCATCTTTATCAGCCCACTCGTTCCAAATCTTTACTCCATTATCGTTCAAATACTTAGTATTAGTATCCCCTGAAATAAACCATAGTAATTCATGAATAATAGAATTGAGATGAAGCTTCTTGGTTGTAAGAAGAGGGAAACCGTCTTCAAGGTTAAACCTCATCTGATAACCAAACACACTTATCGTTCCGGTACCTGTCCTGTCCTTCTTTTCGGTGCCGTTTTTTAATACATGATCAAGCAGATCAAGATATTGTCTCATCCCGGTTATGTAAACTTTTTATTCGGGAGTGATTCTGGCTGCCCATCCTCCACCTGGCGCAAGATGAATCTTCATTTTATCACCCGATTTTACACTGGTTTTCAAATGTTTATAATCACCTGCGTACCTGTCGGCGTTAATGCCATCCTGAAATATATCCATTGAGTATTTCCCGGCAGGAAGGAATGAGAGATCCAGATCCATGTCGCGAGCTGTCCAGTTGGTAAGAGCTCCGACAAACCATTCTTTCCCTGACCTTCTGGCAAGCATGATGTAATCACCTACCTTACCATCGATCCCGATAATATCATCCCAAACAACGGGTATCTTCACTATAAAATCTGTTGTTTCCTGTTCTTTTATATAGTTTGAAGGACTGTCGGACAGCATCTGCAAAGGACTTTCATAAATTACATATAAAGCCACCTGGTGTGCTCTTGTACCCTGGCTTTCCGGACGGGTAAAATTCGGCGTAAAGTTAACTTTATCCATATTAACAAGTGCTCCTGGAGTATAATCCATTGGCCCTGCAATCATTCTGGTAAATGGAAGCGTTACATCATGCTCAGGTGTAACCTCTTTACTCCACTTGTCATTCTCCATTCCTTTAACGCCTTCGCGCGTGAGTGCATTAGGCCAGGTACGTCCAAGACCATCGGGTTTATATGCTCCATGGAAGTCAATGAGGAGATGATGTTCTGCAGTTTTCTTTGCGGCTTCAAGATAGAAGTTAACAATTTTCTGATCATCTCTCTGCATGAAATCAACCTTAACGCCTTTTACGCCCCATTTTTCATATAGAGCTATAGCTTCATCAATCTTATCCCAGAAGGTCTTCCATACAACCCATAAAATTACTCCGACATGCTTGCTTTCAGCATATTTGCAGAGTTCGGGGACATTAATTCCTTGCACTGATACAAGAACATTTCCCAACGGATACCAACCCTCATCAAGAATAACATATTCAATTCCGTTCTTTGCGGCAAAATCGATATAATATTTATATGTATCGTTGTTTATACCTGCTCTGAAATCAACACCGTACACATTGTTTGCGTTCCACCAGTCCCATGCCACGTGTCCCGGTTTTATCCATTTTGTATCTTCNNTAATTTAACATCATTCTGAGCAATAACAAAAGCCCTCCATGGGAATGTTCGTGTCCCTTTAGTTTTCGCAATATAATCTTTAGTACTTGTAACAAAAAGGTCACGGTCACGTGTAAGCTTTTCAGTTTCCGGATATTTTGACCATATTCCTGAAATTTTCCCCGATCCTGCACCAACGATCCACATACCAGGATAATCCTCTATATCTGATTCAGTAACAAGGACATCAATACCATTCACCTGGAAAAGAGTTGGCAGACTGGCAAGATGCTTATTTCCAATGGTATCCAGCGATGAATAGATAAATGTCCTTTCGTTATGCGACATAAAACTGGTTTCCAGCGGATACCATGAATGCGATCCGGCCGGAAAATCAAATTCAGAAATTTCATTTTTAATTATAATATCTTCTTTCAACGAAGTTTCAAATCTGTATGCGACTCCATCGTTGTAAGCTCTGAACTGAAGGGAAAAACCTGAATTGAAAGAGATTGTCAGAATATTGCAGTTATCTATTATCTCTGATTTCTTGTTTGCCACAACCGGTCTGATGATATCATTAAGCTGGCTGATTGCTGCTTTTTTGACCTTTTCATTTTCTCCCAGTACCTTTCCGTTTGAAAGGATCATTCCAATTTTCGAATTGTTTATTATCTCCTTGCCTTCATACGCAGCGGACCATTTAATACCGATGCCGACACTAACAGTCACAGTTATTTTATTATCGGGCGAAGTAAGCTTATACTCTTTTGCTACAGCATAATATCCAGTAATTACAGATAAAAGAGCCATTACCAATGTTCTTTTCATTTTAAAAAGTTTATGATTATTTGTTCCAAAATTATTCAGAATGCATTATTACTTTTTTTTCTTTCTTTTCTCGATCTCATCCCTCACTGCTGCAGCACGCTCATAATCTTCGGTCTTGATAGCTTCATCAATCATTTTATAGAGCTCCTCATCGGAATAGGTGTCATATTTGGCTTTTTCAGATTCGAAAAAATTTTCAACTTCGTTTACCGGAGATATCTCATTATCGGTGGGATTAACCGTTATTCCTGCTTTCTTAAGGATTTCTTCAGTAATAAATATTGGACAGCTGAATCTCAAGGCTATTGCCACGGCGTCTGATGTTCTGCTATCAATTGAATATTCTTTTTCTCCGTTATTACAAACAAGCTTTGAGAAGAATACGCCCTCTTCAAGTTTGTAAATCATCACCTCGATAACCGATATATTAAACTCATCTGCAAATTTTTTAAAGAGGTCATGAGTTAAGGGACGGGGGGGATCTAAATTCTCAAGTTTTATTACAATTGCCTGTGCTTCAAAGCCCCCGATTATGATAGGGATTCTTCTTTCTCCGTTTTCTTCGATCAATATCAGCGTATAAGCTCCGGACTGAGTCTGACTATATGATATCCCCATTACTTTTAGCTTTACTCTCTTCATATCAATTGTTTATACGCCATGGAAATATTCAGTTTTTTATTGTATCAGACAAATATAAAGATATTAGCACTAACACTTGAAGTGAGAATATTCTTTTTTATTAACATCCTGACAATAAAATCCCCCACTTTGTTCACTCATCCTCATCAGAACCACAGTGAGTTCAATATATATGATTTCAGATTAGCATTCCATAATAAAAAATTAGCCGTATTGATTTGTAGATAATCTAATTTTTATATCTTTGCAGTCCAATTTTGGATAAANNTACGCAATCGTAGAAATTGCAGGCCAGCAGTTTAAAGTTGAGAATGGCAAAAAGATTTTTGTTCACAGGCTCGAATTTGAAGAAGGAAAGGAAGTAGAGTTTGACAAGGTTCTTTTAATCGATGATGACGGGAAAATAACCATCGGAGAACCTGCAATCAAAGGCGCTGTTGTAGGAGGGAAGATTCTCGACAATGGAGTGAGAGGTGACAAGGTAATAGTTTTTAAGAAGAAAAGGAAAAAGGGCTACAGGGTCAGAAACGGACACCGTCAGAATTTTACTCAGATTGAAATTATCAGTATAAACGGTATTGCCGCACCGAAAAAAGCAGCTCCAAAAAAAGCTGAATCTAAGGTAGCTGATGTTGCGGTTGCTGAAGAACCCACAAAGGAGAAAAAAGCTGCCAGGAAAACTGCTGCAAAAAAAGATGAAGCACCTGTTAAGAAAACTGCTGCAAAAAAAGTTGCAGAGAAAAAACCGGCTGAGAAAAAGCCTGCTTCAAAGAAAACACCAAAAAGCAAAAAATAATCAGTTGAAACTTTAAGCAAATAAAAATATAGAATTATGGCACATAAGAAAGGAGCAGGTAGTTCACGTAACGGTCGCGATTCTGAAAGTAAACGATTAGGAGTGAAGCTCTTTGGCGGCCAGACAGCCAAGGCAGGCAACATTATAGTTCGCCAGAGAGGAACCAAGCATAATCCGGGTATCAACGTTGGCCTCGGAAAAGACCATACTCTTTTTGCACTCACCGATGGAGAAGTTGAATTCAAAAGGAAAAAAGATAACAAAACTTATGTATCGGTTAAGAGTGTGAAATAGTTAAACACTTTAATTACTAAATCTATTTATCAATAGGATATTTCATGCTCTAAACCGGTTACAGAGTAAGCGATTATCTTAAAAGAACCAGGCTCCCGCAATTCTTTTCTGTCACAGGAAAGCATTATCGGGAGTTTTTTGATATTTTTACAGCAGGCGCCTTAGCCTGCTTTTTTTATTAATTCATAACTGAATATGTTAACAATAAACCTGATTCGGGAAAAGAAAGAATTTATAATTGAACGGCTGAAAGTTAAAAACTTCGAAGCAGAAGAAATAATTAACAGGATTCTTGCACTCGATTCCTCACGCCGGGAAATCCAATCCAAAACTGATGCAATGCAGGGAGACATGAACCGTATCTCCAAAGAGATAGGCACCCTGATGAAAGATGGTAAAAGAGATGAGGCTGAAGCTGCGAAAGAAAAAACATATTCCTTAAAAGAAGAAATCAAGTCTCTTACCGACAAACTGATCCCTATTGATAATGAGCTACGGAGCGAGATCATCCGTTTACCAAACCTCCCTCACGGATCTGTTCCACAAGGATACGGAGCTGATGATAATATTGAGGTGCGTAAAGGGGGAACCATGCCTCTTCTATCTGATAAGGCCCTCCCCCACTGGGATCTTATTAAAAAATATGATATTATAGATTTTGATCTGGGTATTAAACTTACAGGCGCAGGTTTCCCTGTTTACAAAGGCAAAGGCGCAAAACTGCAAAGAGCCTTAATCTCCTTTTTCCTTGATGAAGGGGAAAAAGCAGGTTATTCCGAGGTAATGCCTCCAATATTGGTTAATGAAGAATCCGGATTTGGTACAGGTCAGTTACCTGATAAAGAGGGACAGATGTATCATGCAACGCTTGATAATTTCTATCTGGTACCCACTGCCGAGGTACCGGTTACAAATATTTACAGGGATGTAATATTAAATGCCGCTGTGCTTCCGATTAAGAATATTGCATATACACCTTGTTTCAGAAGAGAAGCAGGTTCATGGGGAGCCCATGTAAGGGGCCTAAACCGTCTGCATCAGTTTGATAAAGTTGAAATTGTCAGGATTGCCCACCCCGAACATTCATATGAGTCTCTTGAAGAGATGGTAACCCATGTCGAGGGCCTGGTATCCAAACTTGATCTTCCGTACCGCATACTCAGACTGTGTGGCGGAGACATGTCATTTACATCAGCCCTTACCTATGATTTTGAAGTCTGGTCAGCCGCCCAGAAACGCTGGCTTGAAGTAAGTTCCGTATCAAATTTTGAATCATTTCAGGCTAACAGGCTAAAATGCAGGTTTAAAGAAAAAGGTGAAAAACAGACCCGCCTGGTGCATACACTCAATGGCAGTGCACTGGCTTTGCCGAGAATTGTTGCCGCAATACTTGAAAATAACCAGACTGAATCTGGAATTAAAATACCTGAGGTGCTAATACCATATACAGGGTTTGAGATGATAAATTAAAATTTTCTTCTTTCTCCAATAAAGTTGTCTATTTTTGAAATCCATTAACCGAAAAGATCACAAAGGGATATACAAAGGTCACAAAGAGCTGAAATATAAGTTCTCAACTTTGAGTACTTTGTGCATGCTTTGTGCTCTTTATGGTTATTTGCATTAATATTATGGAAAGGACAAAATCATCTTATATCTATGCTGGTTTGGCAATCCTGTTCTGGTCAACTGTACCAACAGCATTTAAAATCAGCCTTGGTGAACTTGACATTCTTCCCATGCTTACNNAAGGCATACCAGTTGCTTCCTGCTCAGGTTGCCCAGCCACTTAATATGGTATGGCCGATAATACTTGTTTTTCTTTCTGTACCCATCCTCAAGCAAAAGATTCAAAGGAAGAGCTTTATAGCTCTGTTTATCAGTTTTATAGGAGTATATATCATCTCATCCCAGGGCAGGCCTTTCAA
>PMNJ01000092.1 GCA_003162595.1 Bacteroidales bacterium
AATTCTGATTTTAACCTTACAGGCGGGGAGTATTTTTTAAATTCTGCCTCTGTAAAGAAACATCAGGCCGGTTTTCTGGATGATAATCCTACCGTTTATGCACCGTATTACGTAGCTAAGATAAATATGGAGGATACGACTGCCAGCGCGGAAGTAGATGCTTCCAGATTCGCTGATGTTCACCACCGTCTTCTTTTTTTGGACCTGTATACCCTTAATAACGAAACTTATTTATATTACAAGAGCCTCAATGAACAGATGCTGTCTGAAGGGAAATTATTCGATCCTGTCTCCGCTCAACTAATTGGGAACATTAAATGTATAACTGACCCAATGAAAAAAGCCATTGGTTTTTTCGAAGCTTCTTCTGTCAGTTATTCTGAGTATGTTGTTGATTTCAGAAACCTGGTAAACTCGCAGCCTGTATTAATAAAAACACCTTATATCATGCCTCCTGAACCTGATGGCTGCCTTATAGATAGACCAGACGGCAAACATCATGATATTCCTGCATTCTGGATCTTTACAGGTAATGGCACGAAAAGTATTATATAGAACGATCAGATATCATTAAATAAAGTTTGAGAACAGTAATTTTAATATTGACATTAATAACCTGTCTAATGACTTCCTGTTCCAAAGTCTATGATCCTCATGTTAACGCGGCACAGAAGGTTCTGGCAGTCGATGGTATGGTAACAGACAAAACAGAGGCATATCATATTATTCTCTCCTACCCGGTGCCATTCAATTCGAGCGAAAAAGGGACACCGGTTAATGGTGCCAGTATGTACGTAACCGATGACCTGGGCAATTCCTTCAAATTCAAAGAAAGGATCAATGGAGATTATGTGTCTGATTCATTACAGTTTACCGGGCAAAACGGACATTCCTACCAGCTTCATATTGCTACAGCCGATGGTGCAGAATATGAATCGGATCAACAGAAAATTTTTCCTGCCGTCACTCCTGACAATGTTTATGCAGAATTTGATAATCAAGAAATTCTGGACCCATCAACAGGACTAAAGACGAACACACATGGAGCAGATATACTCATCGACATCAGCAATCAATCCGATACAATTCCCCGGTTCAGAATNNAATGCGAATATTGACCTTACCGGGGGGGAATATTCCGTAAATTCTGCATCTGTGAAAAAATTTCCGGCTTGTTTTCTTGATGATAATTTTTATGTCTGGGCGATAATTTATGATTGTTTAGTTAATATGGCGGATACTACCGGCAGTGCAATCGAGGACGGTTATCAGTCTTATGATATTAAACACAGGATCCTGTATTTAAACACATACACCTTAAACTCTGAAACGTACTTATACTACAGGAGCCTATATGAACAGATGCAATCGGAAGGTAAACTATTTGACCCCGTTGCCTCCCAGCTCACCGGAAACATTAAATGTATAACTGATCCGGAGAAAAAAGCACTAGGATTTTTTGAAGCTTCAGCTGTGAGTCATTCAGCCTATATTGTTGATTTCAGGAATCTGAATAATTCTCAGCCTTCAGTGATAAAAACACCATACCTCCTGCCTCCCGTACCTTATGGTTGCCAGATCAATAGATTAGGTATAGGAAGCGTTCACCATAACATTCCTTCATTCTGGATTTATTAGTAATTATATGAAAACATACATCTTTCCGCTTCTGGTGTTCTTAAACTGTTTTTATTCTGCAACAGCACAGAACAGATTTGAATCACTAAAACCTGAAATGGTTTATCTGCAAACTGACAGGAATATTTATATTGCAGGCGATAACCTATCATTTTCTCTGTATTTAAAGGGAAACTCAAAAACAATGAGTAAATATGCTTATCTTATTTTGCGCGACCGGTACAATATTCCTGTAACCCGGGCCCGGATTGAAATTAAAAATCAGAGCTCTTTCGGAAACATCTCGCTTCCCGATACGCTCCATTCGGATATTTACCAGCTTGTTTGTTACACAAATTGGATGAGAAATGAAGGTGAAGATTCCTATTTTACAAAAGAAATAATTATTGCAAATCGATTTGATAAGAAGTTAGAGCGGTTTGACAGCACATTATATACTTATCCATCAGCTAATTCCGTCAATTCAGATTCCATAAAGAAGGCAGGAAATGAAAATCTGCTTATCCAACCGGACAAACAGATATATAATACAAGAGAAAAAGTGAATATTTCTATTGATGCTAAAAATATTCAGGATGATTCCATTATGAAATTATCTGTTTCAGTAAGTGAGATTGTCCCGGGAAGTAGAAATGAGACATCTATAACTGAGTATTTCAACAACTCTTATAAAGCGAAAAAAGAAGGAGAATCCGGACAAAATCAATATAAGTATCAACCAGAAATTAAAGGGACAATTATAGATGGAAGAATTGTTCCTGTTAAACACTCAGACAATCAACCTGTTTCAGACAATACGAATAATGAATCCGACACAATTAAGTACACAGTTCTTGTTTCCACTCCGGACACTATCGCAAACATGCAATTCACAACAGCCGATTCATCAGGGTCGTTCAGGTTTCTTCTAAATCCTTACTATGAAAGTAAAGAGCTAATCATCAGGCTAAAAGAGAATGCAAAGGCAGTTTTAGAGCTTGATGATAAATTCAAACTAACCAAACCGTATATCCCGTCAGATTTATTAACTGGTCCGGGGATCAGGTATTACCTGATCCGGAGCCTGAAGATTTCTGAAGTTCAACGTTATTACACCGAACGAACTGAAACAAATACCGGGAAAAAAACCGAACGTACTTTAGCAATTTCAAGGGTTTATTACAACCCATATTCAAGAGTTTTTCCTGCCGATTATCTCCCTCTTCCTGATTTTGTTGAGATTTCAAGAGAACTTTTGCCTGCTTTAAAAGTCAGGAAGCTGGGCGATACATATGTTTCAAGTTATGTTGATACGCAGAATAGAGGCGTCCCAAGCATAGAACCAAGTATCTTTTTAGATGGAGTACCGATTGATGACGTGAACCAGATTATTAATCTTGGTACCAATGAAATAAAGCGTATTGATCTGTTGCCTGTGATCAGGTACTATGGAGAAATGCCTCTTTCCGGAATTCTTGCAGTTTTTAGCAAGAATCTTGAAATTAATAATATCCAGTTTAAAACTCCAACTATCAGATACCAGGCTATATCGAGCCAGAACTTCACAAAACCTATTCCTTATATACCGGTCAATAATAATCATATGCCGGATTTAAGACAGGTAATATTATGGGATCCGGAAATTAAAATGCATAATAAAGAAAAGCTGGAAATTGAGTGCTATACGTCTGATCTTCATGGAAAATACCGGATCAGTGTTCAGGGCTTAACTTCAAGTGGCCTTCCGGTGAACGGATCTTCAATAATTATTGTAAAATCCAAATCAGAGTGAAAATATGAAAGCCAAAATAATATTCGTTTACACAATTGTTCTGATATTCACTTTTCAGAGTTTGCAAGGTCAAAAATCCTTTTCCATAGATAATATTGACATAAAAAGTTCTGAATTTTGTCTGACCGGAGAGCTTTTCACCCCGAATCAGAGTATTGATGGTGCAACCTATTTTAATTCAGACTGGGTTCCGGGAGATATATATCTTTCGAACGGAGAAGTCGTCAGGAATAAGCTCATAAAATACAATGGATTACTGGATGAACTTTTCTGGCAGGAATCCAGATCTAAAAATGTAATTAAGCTGGATAAGGAAGCAATTATGCAATTTCATTTTCTTAATCTGAATGGGGATTCAACTGTACATTTCAGAAAAATCAAAGTAAAAAGGAGTACAATATCTGATTCGAGTGAAATCTTCGGGCAAGTTATATATGAAGGGAGTTTATCACTTTTCATTTTGCATACTTATAAGACTGCGGGGAATGAACTGATCCGGCAAAACGGGAATCTTTTTGAGAAGACTAATTATTCAGAAGAACCTATTTATATCTTCAGGTATACAGATAATAAAACCTTTATTACTAAAAGTTTAAGCCGGAAAAGGCTGTATGCATTTTCTCCCGGAAACAAGAATAAAATTAAGGAGTTCATTAAGGCAAATAAAACAGGGGGAAATAAAGATGTTTCATACCTCAGAAGGTTGACAGAGTTTTTAGGTCAAATTGTAAATCAGTAAATTTATTTACAAAACAAGAAAGGCGCATTTAGCGCCTTGTGAAGTAAAATAGAGATCAAAAAAATTTGATCAACATTTTACCTGATAAATTTATGCAAATTAATTGTTACAGGCAAGTTAAACCAGAACCTTTTATGGTCATCAAAAACTAAAATAATTTAGAAAATCAGATGCTCTTACCTGCCAGACGTGTCATACCATAATATGCACTTCCCATCAAAGAAGCGTTTGATCCGAGGTGGGCCCTTTCAATCTTTACTTCCGATCTGCAGTTTTCGAGTGAATTGGTAAAAGCACTTTCTCTGATCATTGTTAAATAGCTGTCCTTTGCCTCAGACATTCCACCACCCAGAACAATTATTTCAGGAGCAAAAATTGTTATAAGATTTGCCAGTCCGATGCCTACAAGTTCAGCATTTTCTTTTACTACCTTAACTGCGATTGGATAGTTGGTATAACTCAGTTCAAAAATCTCTCTGCAGGTAAGAGGTTTTTCTTGCTTGATATTGTTTGCACCGGCTTCCTCCTGATATCTGCGAACTATTGCTGAAGCTGAAGCAAATTGTTCATACGATCCTCTGATCCCTTTATCACTTATATCCTTTTCAAAATTAATAATCATCTGTCCAACTTCCCCACCTGCATTGTTTACGCCCCTGTAAAGCTTCCCGTTTATGATTATTCCGCCCCCAATACCTGTACGCAGGGCTACAAATATTATATTATTATATCCCTTCGCAGCTCCAAATCTATGTTCTGCAATTGTCATCATATTTGCATCATTCCCAACATAAGCAGGCAGACCTGTTTCCTGGTTGACTATTTTTGCCAGAGGGACGTTGGTCCAGTCTTTGATACCCTGATCAGGTCCGATAACTATCCCTGATGTATGGTCAATAAATCCCTTGGCCGCGGTACCGATACAGATAGGATTTACACCTTCTGAAGCTACAGAATGCCTTATATCCTTTATGGCCTGTAGGAGCATTGAAATAATATAATCCCTTGTCTGATAAGAGTTAAGAGGATACGATTTTGTAGCAATAACTTCTCCATGAATCTTCACTACGGCAATCTTAATTGAATTCCGGCCGATATCGACTCCTATGGCTGAGGCATAATTTAACATTTAAATGTCATTTATAGCTGTTATACAAAAATAGGCTTAAATAGCAAGAAAAGACAAAAGACAAAAGTAAAAAGACAAAAGTAAAAAGACAAAAGTAAGAAACAACTTAACTAAAACAGAAATCCATTAACCGCAAAGAGCACAAGGTACCCGCAAAGGTCATAAAGAATTGATTTTCTCTGTGATTCCTCTGTGTATCTCCGTGTCAGTCCTTAATCTTTTAGTTACACAGAGAGCCAGAGAGGTCACACAGAGAGCCACAGAGAAAATAGAAAGAGTCATTGAATCCTTAAATTAAGATCGCAGATTATAACAAATTAAGCTGCATGCCGACAATTATTTTTGATAACTTTGGTATAATTTTATTTTAAGATATATATGATAGAAAAAGTCAGAGAAATATTTAAAAGAGAGGCAAATGCCATTGAAAACATTCCGGTAACCAAAAGTTTTGAGGTTGCAATCGGAATAATACACAAACAGGTCCACAAGAAAAATGGGAAACTTGTTACAAGCGGAATGGGGAAAGCAGGCCAAATAGCTCATAATATTGCCACTACCTTCAGTTCTACGGGAACTCCTTCAATTTTCCTGCATCCGAGTGAAGCCCAGCATGGTGACCTGGGAATACTTCAGGAAAATGATGTTCTTCTGGCAATATCCAATTCTGGAAAAACGAGGGAGATCATTGAACTGATTGATCTTAAAAATAATCTTTATCCACAGGTCCCGGTAATTGTAATCACAGGAAATGAAAATAGTCCGCTGGCTCTAAAAGCTGATTGTTATATTCTGACTGGAGCTCCTGAGGAAGTTTGCACACTGGGCCTTACTCCTACTACGTCCACTACAATGATGACTGTTATTGGAGATGCACTAGTCGTACTTATGATGAGCAAGATTAATTTTAGCGCAAAAGATTACGCAAAAAGACATCATGGTGGTTATCTCGGAATGAAATCGAGAGAAATATCAGGNNGCATTTTCTATCCACTTCAGAATTTTTTCACTCGCAAAAGGATATTCAGGTGTACGCATCGATACCGTTCTATAAGCATACTCTTTTAATTCTGCGACATTCTCCAGTACTTTTAAAAAATAGACCCTGAAGAATGAATCTGTTATAAAGAAATACCGTTTTCGATCAGAAGGGAATGTCTTATAGTCGATTATTTTGTTCTGCAGAAGGTAATTCAATGAATTGCTAACAGAGCTTTTACTTGCTTTAAAAAAACTTACCAATTCTTCGAATGTCTTTTCCGGGGGATCGCTTAAAGTGAAATAAGATATGATCCTGCCTTGCATTGGTGTCAGACCAAACTTTTCGAACACCTTTCCTGTCTCTTCAATTGTTTCGCGAATTCTCTTCTCCTGGGTCAGCATTGGTTTTGTAATAAGTTAAAAGTTAAATGAAAAAATCAAAAACTGTCACAACTTGTCCCGATTTATCGGGAGAGAAACACAGAGAAGCACAACTTGTCCCGATCTATCGGGAGAGTACACAGAGAAATAATAGTCCCCCCATGGGGGGTTGGTGGGTGCCGCATATATCATGCTGCACACCAATTTCTCTTTTCTGCCTCCGGTCTTCTGACTCCAGACTTCTGACAAATTTAAATTATTTCCCGATCAGTTCTATAACTTTTGAACTAAAAAAACAAATTTATTTTTTCTTGGTTCAATCACTTAAAAAGATTAGTTTTGAAAACTTCGCATCAATAATTAAGGAATTACGAATTAAAAATAACACAAATCATGAATAGCAGTACTTCATCAAACGCGATCAGCAAGAAAGATTATATCTTTTCAATCTCTATTATCGGACTGTTTTTTTTTATTTTCGGTTTCGTCACCTGGCTTAATGGAATACTTATCCCATTTCTCAGAACTGCTTGTGAATTAAATGATTTTCAAGCTTATTTCGTAACATTTGCTTTCTATGTTTCCTATTTTGTTATGGCATTGCCTTCTTCTGCAGTGCTCAAAAAGACCGGTTTTAAGAATGGAATGTCTCTGGGATTATGGATCATGGCAGCCGGAGCAATGATTTTTGTTCCCGCAGCAATGACCAGGACCTTCGGTCTTTTTCTCTTAGGATTATTTGTTGAAGGAACAGGATTGGCTCTTCTTCAGACAGCATCAAATCCATATATTACCATTATCGGCCCCCCCGAGAGTGCCGCTAAAAGAATCAGCATAATGGGAATTGCAAACAAATTTGCCGGTGTTTTAGCTCCAATTATACTTGCCAGCATTATATTAAAGGACGCAAATAT
>PMNJ01000165.1:0-1992 GCA_003162595.1 Bacteroidales bacterium
ATGAAACTAGTAATATTTGCAGGACCGCCAACATGCGGCAAAACAACGGTAATCCGCCAGGTAGTAAAACGGATGATCGCCAAAAACCTCAAACCATCTTTCGTTAAGATAGATGTTCTTTATGCCGATGAGGATGAAACAATCAACAAAGAGTTCAGTATCCCTACAAAAAAAATATATTCCGGTGAACTTTGTCCCGACCATTGTAATGTGGTGGTATTGGACGAGGTTGTTGAATGGGCTGAGAAAGTCGGATCGGATTATCTTTTCGTCGAAACAGCAGGGTTATGCCTGAGGTGTTCACCTTACGTTGAGAAATCACTCGGAATTGTAGTTCTTGAAGCAACCAGTGGCATGAACCTTCCACGAAAAATTGGACCAATGCTAACCCTTGCAGATATAAGCGTTATTACAAAAATTGACCTGATATCTCAAGCTGAAAGAGAAGTATTCCGGTACAGGGTTCTTGAATCGGCAAAGGATATAACAGTTGTTGAGACTAATGCTCTTTATGGTATTGGAATTGACCCAATTGTCAGGCAAATACTTAAGACCAGTGACGTTGAATTCCCGATGTACCTCAGAGGAAATCCTCCTGTTGGTACATGCACAATTTGCGTTGGGAAAAAAGAGATTGGGGCCAAGAATCATTTTGGGGTATTGCGTACTATGGAACAGGAACTTTTTTATGTAGGAGAGTAAACATCTGACATATGAAACAGAAAATATATCTCGACAATGCTGCAACAACACAAGTGGATGAACGCGTTGTGCTTTCAATGCTGCCTTATCACTCTGAAGAGTATGGAAATGCATCAAGCCTTCATTCGTATGGCACACACGCCAAAGAAATCCTCGACAGGTCAAGAAGGAAACTTGCATCATTCATCGGGGCTGAACCAAATGAAATAGTATTTACATCAGGAGGCACTGAAGCAAATAACCTGGCATTAAAAGGCATTGCATTTGCAAACCGTTCAAAAGGAAACCACATTATTGTTTCGACCATCGAGCACGATTGTGTGTTAAATGTATGCAAATGGCTTGAGACACAGGGATTTTACATTACCTATCTTCCGGTTGATAACACAGGTGTTGTTGATGTAAACGAGTTAAAGAAGTTCATCAACCCAAAAACCATACTGGTTTCTGTAATGCATGCCAATAACGAAATAGGTGCATTGGAGCCAATCGAAGAAATCGGACAAATATGCAAAAACTTTAATGTTCCTTTTCATTCCGATGCATGTCAGTCGTTCGGTAAAATTCCGATTGATGTGAATAAGTCCGCATTGAGTCTTCTCTCACTTAATTCCCATAAGATATACGGGCCAAAAGGCGTTGGCGCATTGTATGTGCGTAAAGGATTAAATATTGTTCCATTGTTACATGGTGGAGGTCAGGAAGGAGGTCTCAGATCAACAACTGAAAATTTGCCCGGAATAGTAGGCTTTGTAAATGCCGCTGAACTCTGTATTGAGGGAATGAAAAAGGAAAATTCAAAACTTCTAACATTGCGGAGAAAACTTACAGATTTCCTGTTTGAAAATTTTGAGAATGTTTATATCAATGGATCCGAGGATAATAAGCTTCCCGGGCTTCTTAACTTCAGTTTTCACGGATTGGAAGGCGAAACAATCAGATTACTTTTATTGCTTGACGAAAAAGGGATAGCCGTTTCTGCCGGATCGGCCTGCTCTTCAAACGATAAGACGAATAATGCATCTCATGTGCTTCAGGCTATAGGATTAAACCAGTTTGAAGCCAGGGGTGGTATAAGAGTGAGCTTTGGCAGATATTCAACTGAAGATGACCTGGAAAGGTTTAAAATTGCNNGACCTTCTGCCCAAACTTGACTGTGGCGCATGCGGTTATAAAACATGCATAGATTTTTCAAATGCAGTGGATAACAAAGAATCAGAACTGAAGAGATGTATTCATGTAAAAAACATCGAAAAAAGTTCTTCAGATCATTCTAATTGTCTCAATTGT
>PMNJ01000165.1:2164-3153 GCA_003162595.1 Bacteroidales bacterium
CTTGGCCGTCGTTACTGGTTCCTGCCCAGAAGGTGTATGCTGCAATGGCGTCACAGCGGACTGGTAAATGCAGTTACAAAATTGAGGGATGGCAGTTATAAAGTAAGAATTGAAGGACTCTTAATAGGTTGAAATGATGATATTTGGATCGAATTGAGTGGCATGTACAGAAATTTCTTACTTTAGCCATAAATTAAATTTATTCAGCCTATGAAATTCGAGACAAAAGCGATCTGTGTCGGGCAGGCTGCAGATCAGGCAACAGGAGCAACTATTGTACCTATTTACCAGACCTCAACATTTACCCAGGAAGAAGTTAATAAAAACAAAGGATATGAGTATTCGCGGGTCGCGAATCCCACACGTGCTGCACTTGATGCTTGTCTGGCTTCACTGGAAGAAGGCAAATACGGATTAACATTTTCTTCAGGGCTTGCAGCTGAGCATTCAATACTCTCACTCCTCAGACCGGGGGATAATGTTATTGTCCCTGAAGATATGTACGGGGGCACATATCGATTAATCAAGGAGATATTTGAACCATACAGTATTACATTTACATTCACTGATTTTAATGATATTGAACAGATTCAAAAGGCTTTTCTGCCTTCGACAAAGATGGTCTGGATAGAAACCCCGACAAATCCGACATTGAAGATTTTTGATATTGGGGTTATTTCTGAACTCAGTCATAAAAAGAATGCCATAGTCGTTGTTGACAATACTTTTTTATCACCCTTTTTCCAGAAACCTCTTCTGCTGGGAGCTGATATTGTTGTTCACAGTACAACCAAATATATCAATGGTCATTCTGATATTATAGGCGGAGCGGTTATCCTGAATAGTTCAGAATTATTTAAAAGAATACAACTGGTACAAAAGTCAATCGGTGCGGTACCATCTCCCTTTGATTCATGGCTTACACTCAGAGGTGTAAAAACTCTGGCTATCAGAATGAAGCAGCATGAATTAAACGCCTTTCAGGTTGC
>PMNJ01000016.1:0-368 GCA_003162595.1 Bacteroidales bacterium
CAAACACTCAGTGTTCCTGAGATGGTTGGTAAGGTATTGACCGTCACTGTTGCCGTTATGCTGCAGCCATTATTATTGGTATAGGTTATTACTGTCGTTCCTGCTGATACGGATGCTACTAATCCTGTTCCGCTTACTGTGGCAACACCGGGTAATGATGAGATCCACGGTGTAGTTACTGCCGGAGTGCCCGATCCGGTCAATTGAGTTGTCGATCCAAGACAAACACTCAATGTTCCTGCGATGGTTGGCAGGGCATTGACCGTGACTGTTGCCGTTATGCTGCAACCATTATTATTGGTATAGGTTATTACTGTCGTTCCTGCTGATACGGATGCTACTAATCCTGTCCCACTTACTGTGGCAAC
>PMNJ01000016.1:404-1586 GCA_003162595.1 Bacteroidales bacterium
ATTTCCTGAGGATACCGAAGTACATGCTGTTATTCCATCGGTGACTGTGTAGGTATAGGTGCCGGATGTGAGTCCGGTTATGGTTGTACTCGTTCCTGTCCCGGTCGTTGTTCCGCCTGGTGTTCTTGTTAATGTCCATGTACCTGTGGCTGGCAAACCGCTCAAAACAACACTCCCTGTTGATACACTACACGTTGGTTGTGTTATGAGGCCTACGGTTGGTGCTGGTGGTGGTGTCGGAACTGCATCGATTATTACATTTCCTGAGGATACCGAAGTACCATCTGTGTTAGTTACAGTAAAAGAATAGGTATCAGGAGCAAGGTCGTAAACTGTAATAGTTGTGCCTGTACCTTCTGTTGTTATTCCTCCAGGTATACGAGTCAAAGTCCAAGATCCTATTGAAGGTAAGTCGCTTAATACAACACTCCCTGTTGATACGGAACAGGTTGGTTGTGTGATGGCACCTATTGTTGGTGCAGTTGGCTGCCCCCACCCTTTCGCCGAAACCAATAAAAAAAGAGCAACCAAAAGAAATAATTTGGACACTCTTAATCCATTAAGATTATGAATTTTCGAAGTAAAAACAGAACTCATATCAGAAGTTATATTCAACGTTCTCAGGATTTTTTTTTATTGTTTATAACCGTATTCAACAAATGTATTGAATTAAAGTATAATCTATGAGATTCTTAATAAGATAGTAAATATATAATTAACATAACTCAAATCTAAAAATTCCCGACTTTCTGAATGCTTTCGCTCCGTCAGTCACATAATTATGAACCGACAAATAACAATCTAAATTCATTCTCATTTAAGAGCAAAAAGCTGTCCTGCCAATAAAATCTTTTAAGCCTTTAATTGAAGAACAAGAACAACAAAAAATATCAAGACTATTACTAATAACAATCTTTAAAAGCTAAGATANNAGTAATTCTTAAATTAAGAAAAATTCAAAATCTTAAAAAAATCGCAATCAGAACAACAGGTTTTTTCACAAAATTGGTTTCCGATTTATGAATAGGATGCTCAATTTCTAATTAAAACAAAATTAAAGCAGGCTTGCACGTAAGGATCCAGACAATTAGCTCTGATGGCTCTCATAATATTTGAGCACCAGGCAGCGGAAAAATATTAGTCCTGTAACGCATACCAGGGAACTTATCCAGAAGATAGCTG
>PMNJ01000016.1:1599-4459 GCA_003162595.1 Bacteroidales bacterium
GCCAGCAACGGAAACCCTATAATTAGCAAAATCAGACAAAGTGTAATAACCCTCCTCGGGCCGTTCTTATCAAACTCTTTTCCGGCGGTAAGCCGCGCTGCGGCAATGCCAACGGAAAAAATCAGAAAATAAAAAGAGGAGTTCTGAATTCCTATCTCACGACCGTAAAGAGCAATAAACGAAAGTAATCCACCATAAGCAATCATTGTTATGAAAACATTTAAAGAGGGGCGAATAGAGCTTTTTTCGAATAAATTATTCCATTTTAACTGAATTCGTTTCCCAACTAAAAATCGTTTGCGCAAATGAACCGCATAAGCACATGCCAGACTTGCAATACTTATAAAACACCCTGAAACAAACATGGCAATATACCCCCACTGATGACATATAAATAATCCAATAATCGGACCTACAGACATCCCTAGTGTTGTTGACAGTGCAAAATATCCAATTCCTTCACCCCTTTTCGATGAAGGAATATTGTCAATTGCAATTGTTGAACCTGAAACAGTGGTAAACCCCCAGGTAAGTCCTTGTGCAAACCGAAGAAANNGCAACCAAATATCCTGCAAATAACAGCGAATAGATTATTAAAGCCGATAAAAATATGGTACGACGACCAAACTTTTCGAGAGCAAAACCTGAAAAAGGGCGCACCAATACCGAAGCAATTGTGTAGGCTCCAACAACAACACCTACCTGCATCTTCGATGCATGAAGATCAGTAACTAAATAAATGGGTATTGCAGATAGTATCGCATAATAGGTGATATACATTAAAAAGTTTGACAATATCAGCAAAACAAAATCCTTAGTCCATATCTTCTCATTCATTTCACCAAAGCTTAGAAAACCAGATAGCAAAGTTATCAATTAAAGACGTAAGAGTAAATCTCTGTTAGTCGCAATAACTGGAAATCCTGACCTTAAATCCTTCCTTGAGTTAGGATGCTTTTGGTCTGGTTTAAAGCAATTAGACTGATTTCAGATCCAATAAAATCCTGCAATATCCTTGCATAAAACAAAAAACACTTACACGATGTAAGTGCAAGTGTTTGATTGTTTTGGTAGCGAGACGGGGGAATGATCCCCGGACCTCATGATTATGAATCATGCGCTCTAACCAACTGAGCTATCTCGCCATTAAAAAGTTTTCTAACTACCCTTTTTGCGGGTGCAAATATAATGAGTTTGTTACAAATTAGCAATAAGGTTTTTTAGTTTCAATATTTTTTCTATATTGCAGAAATAGTACAGAGGTCAGAACAAATCCTTATAATGAGATCAAAGTTCGAATTGGAATATAATCTTAATTGCTCACCAAAAGTTCTCTTTTCACGGCTCAGCACACCTGAGGGATTAGGTGAATGGTTTGCTGACCAGGTGAATGTTGAAGGTGATGTTTTTAAATTTTACTGGAATAGTTCCGAATCAAATGCCAGGCTTTCTGCCCTGAAAGAGAATAAAATGGTCAGATTTGAATGGATAGGAATGAAAAATGAAGAATCAAATTACTTCGAATTCCGGATAAATCTGGAAGAACTGACCAACGAACTGGCTCTTATTATAATTGATTTTGCAGAAGCAGAGGAAAAGGAAGATGCAATATATTTATGGGATTCGCAGATCAATGATCTGAAAAGGGCATTAGGAATCTAGTTGTTACTTTTTTCTCTTGATAGAAAAAAGTAACCAAAAAAGATCAAGGCTGCAGATAATTTTGGGGCTTCTGTTTTTCAGCTTGCCCACGCAATACAACTCGTTCTCCGCCAACTGGCGGATCACTCAAACAGTATTGCTTTCAGCAGGCCTTCGCAGCAAGCCTCAAAACAGTCGCTTTTTCCCAAAATTCTCTGAGGCCTGTTTAAATCCGAAGGTCATAATTTTGATGTGATATAGTATTCTAAGTCACAGCGCAAGGGCAACCCGGAAAAGGTGCGAACTTCGGCTAAAATGGTAGCGCCTTTATGGCTCGTGTAGCAGACGTCCGTTTTAGCTGAAGTTGGCATTTCCGGACTCCTTTTCTTTGGTTCATTTCTTTTGGAGGAGCAAAAGAAATGAACTTATAAACTTGTACTTCTAAAAATGAGTAAATACTAAAGATGATTTTTGATAAAAATCAAGTAGTTTTGCACTTCAAATGCAATCAATCAATGAAAAAGGTTGACAGCTTTTTATTAAAATCATTTATAGGGCCTTTAATATTCACATTTTTTATTGTCCTTATTATTCTTATACTGCAGTTTCTATGGATGTACGTAGATGATCTTGCTGGCAAGGGCCTTGATTTTAAGGTGCTTAGCGAATTACTTTACTATTTTGCACTTACCTTTGTTCCTACTGCTCTTCCTCTCGGAATTCTTCTGGCCTCACTTATGACATTTGGAAATATGGGAGAATTCAGTGAGCTCTCGGCCCTTAAATCTTCAGGTATATCTCTTCAGAGAATTATGCTACCATTAATTATACTCATAGGTATTATTGCTATAGTTTCATTCTTTTTCTCAAATAACGTTCTCCCTTATTCAACTATTAAGGCACGATCGCTTCTCTATAATATTCAGCATAAAAAACCAGATATTAACATCCAGGCCGGAACATTCTATAACGGAGTGCCCGATTTCAGTATAAAAATAACTACAAAGGACCCGGCGACCAACCGTCTCGACAATCTCATTATTTATGACCATCGCGAGAGAAGAGGAAATTATTCCGTTATTCTGGCTGATTCAGGCTATATGCGCTCAACCAGAGACGAAACAGGGTTGATAATGACACTTTATAACGGCAATGGTCATAATGAACTGGAAGAAAAAAACGTTAATCCATCCTTGAGAAAATATCCTGACAGACAAGA
>PMNJ01000212.1 GCA_003162595.1 Bacteroidales bacterium
AAAGAAATAGATTGCGTAAAAATAAATAAAAAGATCAGTTATTACTCAAAAAAGAAAGGGAGGTTCATCATGAAAGCAAAAAACTATATCGGAATCTTATCAATACTGCTGCTTAGCGTATCAACAATAAAAGCACAGAGGGATGATTCGGGTTACAACAGGAATGATGATGCCCGCCTGGTTGTAAACAATTATTACGACAACAATGATTATAACTATACCTCAAGGATTAACAGATTTCACAGATCTTATGCTGCTTTCGATTATTACTCTCCGGTATTTACTGATTCCTACCTGTATAATTATCGCCCCTTTTCTTTAGGTTTTGGCATGTATGGCAGCTTAGGTTTGGGATTGGGATTTTCTTATAATTACCCGGGTTATGATTCTGGTTATGATTCTGGTTATGATTCTGGTTATGGAGATTATTATGGATATGATCCTTATTATGGAAACAATTATTGGGGTTATAATCCCTTTTATTACAGTGGTTGGTACTCACCTTTCATATTCAGTTTTAACTTCGGAAACAGGTGGCGGAACAACTATTATGGCTGGAATGGATATAACCATTCCCATGATTGCTATGATTACAGACCGGATAATTACAGATACCAGGATTCTCATGGTTATTATTCCAACAGATACTCCTCAGGTTCCACTTCGCAAAGAAATCCCGGTAACAATTCGGGAAGATCAACTTATAATAATGGTGTTTCAAGAAGGGGAGTCTCTTCAGGAAGCTATTCAAGGAATGAAGTTAGCAATAACAGACCGGTAGTCAGATCTGAAAATGCGGTCAATACCACACAAACAAGAAGAACAGTCTCAACAGCAGTTTACAGAGGACAGGGGAGAGATATTCGTTACTCAGGAAATAGCACGAATTTGGGAAGTAATGCCAATAATACCTATAGTACTCATAATTCAAGGAACATTTATGCCAGTATGAATAATGGCAGGAGCAGCAATAATCTGAACCAGCGTGTCAACAACAGCAGAAATTTCCGTTCAAATTCAGGAATAACATCAAATTCATCCAGAACAATGAGTGCTCCTGTGGCACGTTCATTCTCTTCAGGATCGAGGAACCCAGGATCTGTAACGAGAAGCAGTTTTTCACATAGCGGAACGAGATCTTCCGGTTCTAAATCAAGTTTCTCGAGAGGAAAATCATCCGGGCGAAGATGATAGGAAGCGAAATAATAAGAGATGTCATTATTTTTAAGGAAAACCAATATATTTATTAAATCGTAGCAGTTAGTTAATTAAATTTGTTTCTTTGGTACAATATTTGCGTGTTATTTAGAAATCATAAAGGGGAAATTAAAATGAAAACATTATCTCAAATATTAGTCCTAGCACTCCTGACTCTTGGTTCATGTACCTCAAGCCTTTATACCGGAGCAGAGTACGACGATCTTTATTATTTGCCTTCAGATAAACCGGTAGCCAAAAGCAATTCGTCTGTAAATGATAAGATTACTGAAGGTACTTTAAAGAATAAAGACTATTATGATAATATTTATGCATCTGATACACTTGTGTCGGATCAATATTCGGATGCAGTTAATTATGATAATCAGGTAAATAATAGTGAATATAACAATGGCGAGGGATTCGATTATTACAATGACTACCCATATTCAAACAGGTTAAGAATGTTTTACGGTAACTATTTTGATCCTTACTGGAGAGATCCATTTTACCTTGACTATGGCATGGGCATGGGTATGGGTTATGGCATGGGTTACGGTATGGGTTACGGTATGGATTATGGCATGGGTTATGGCATGGGTTATGGCATGGGTTATGGAGGATTATACGGTGATTATTATGGAGGATACCCCGGGTATTATGGTGGTTATTATGGTAATTACTTTGGTGGATATTACGGTGGCGCTTATTTCGGCAGTGGATTATATTCGGGATATCCCATGTCATATCGGGAAAGTAATGTAAAATATGGAAGACCGGATAGGCCAAGCAATCTTTCATCCAGATGGAATAGTAACATAGGTGGAATTGGCTCTTCAAGGAGGAATTCATATTTCGCTACAGGTACTTCAAGTGCTGTGGGAAAAACTTCAGGATCACAGGCAATTGCTACGGGTCAGAGGAGAGCTGTTTCTTCAGGGGTAAATTCACAGGCAGTTAATCAGGTAACCGGAAAAGCTGTTCAGAATCAGACCAAAGGAGTATATTCCCGTTCCGCGACTTCTGTCCAGAGGAACACGACAAACGTAAAACCGGCATATAATAGTGTTAACAGGACATATACTCCCAGTTATAATAATCCACGGATGAGTACAAGGCCCTCATATAACAATAGCAGAGTGTCTGATGGGGTAAATTCCACTGTCAACAGAAATAGTGTAACGAATAATAGCAGGGTGTACAATAACGCAGGTTCTGTCAGGCAGAATTACCAGAATTCATACAATAATGTAAGAAGCAACTCGTCTGGAAGCAGCGTTCAAAGGAGAAGTTACTCACCTTCAGGGTATTATATTCAATCCGGCCAATCCAGATCAAGTTCTCCCAGAAGTTCGTCAAGCTATTCTGTTCCGTCAAGAAGTAGTTATTCATCTGGTTCTTATAGTGGTTCATCATCTGGCAGCAGCAGGTCTTCATCATCATACAGCAGCGGATCTTCAGGATCGGTATCAAGTGGTTCTTATTCTTCAGGATCCAGCTCTTCTTCAGGATCTTCTTCATCAAGTAATAGATCCTCAAGTGGTAGTTCTTCATCAAGGAGATAGATTGAAACAATAGAATTGTGTTAAAGAAGTTCATTCTCTAAATAAAGAGTGCAGGGATAGTCTTATAAAAAAAAGCAATCTTATGAAAAGGATAAGTTTATTAATATTCACATTATTATCTATGCTATCTGTGGTTACTGCCCAGACAATAGATGATGCATTTAGGTATTCGCAAATATTTTATGGAGGATCCGCCAGGTTTATGTCAATGGGTGGCGCCTTCACAGCTCTGGGAGGTGATATATCTTCTCTGAGTCAAAACCCCGCAGGAATAGGTGTCTTCAGAGCATCCGAACTGACAGTTTCTCCACAATTATTCCAGATTAAAACAAAGGCAGGTTTCAATGGAGTTGCCACATCAAGTAATCTATCAGATTTTAATCTTAGTCAGATCGGAATTGTAGCTAACCTGATATCTAACAACAATGAAGCCGGGCTTATTACCCTGAACCTTGGTTATTCGTTCAATAAAACAAATAACCTGAGTCAAAGTACCGTGATTAAGGGGACAAGTAATTCAAGTTCAATGGCTGACTACTGGGTTTCACAAGCAAATGGCAACACTAAAGCGGGTCTTCCTGATAATGCATGGATGGCAAATAAAACATTTCTGATAGATACCCTCTCAGGATCAGGTACATTGTATGGGACAGCATTTTCAAATTATGGTGATAATCCTCCGTCTGTTTACGGGCAGACAATTCAACGCATCATTACAAATACAGGATATACCGGGGAGCATGCTTTCTCATTGGGTGGTAATTTTTCTAACAAAATCTTCTTTGGTGCTACACTTGGAATTACTCAGTTAAGATACTCAAGTGAATATGAACACCTCGAATCGACCGATTTAGCTCTACCTTCGCAACTCAAGAATTTTACTTACACTGATTATTATGAAGAAAAAGGAACTGGATATTCCTTAAAATTCGGAGTAATAATTAAACCTATTGAGGCTCTGCGTATTGGCCTGGCATTTCATTCTCCGACATGGTACAAAATTAATGACTATTTCTATACCGATTTAACTTCAAGTTTCACCGATGGCGGTCATTATGAAGCTTCCATAGACCCGCAGAGGTACAATTATTCTCTTGCAACTCCATACAGAGTTTTGGCAGGATTGGCACTTCAGATAAAAAAGTTTGCACTTCTAAGCGCTGATTATGAATACGTTGATTATAGCACTGCCAGGTTCTCTGAGACAGGCGAGGATTACACTAATGAAAATAATCAAATCAAAAATAGTCTGAAACCTACAAGCAATATTCGGTTTGGGGGGGAGTTCCGGGTGAGTAATCTTTATTTGCGCGCAGGATATGGTTTTTACGGAAAATCATTTAGTTCTACTGAGGACAATGCTAATCTTGACTATAATACGATTTCTTTTGGAGCCGGTATCAGGGAACAGAATATTTCTATTGACTTCGCTTTTACCAATTATAAATATTCACAGAAATATATTTTGTACCCTGTCGATGCCGGTGTTGATCTTGCAGTTGCAAATCTGAACACGATTAAGAACATGTTTACTCTGACTTTTGGATACAAATTCGGTATTTAATACTTTAATACTTTAATGACTTCCTTACTTAAGAGGCGATCTTAGTTGAGATCGCCTCTTTTTTAATCTGATCTCACCGCTTAAATCCCATAAGTGGGATCTGGGGAAAAATTATTTCACAGATAATCAAGTGCTTCAGGTCCCATATTAAATACCAGGTCAATAATACTTAAACTTTGATCTGTGCATTTAAATGTATTAAATACCTGCATGTATTCTTTGACAACAAATTGAGATTTTATTTTAGGCGATATTTTGTATCTGAAATCATTAGCTGCTTCTCCGATAGTTTCAAAATGAGTGGTTTGCGTTAGCCTGATATTCAGCTTGAGCAGTTTAAGAACTAACTCTGTGAGTTCCATGTTCAGGTCAATAAGAAGATCAGTTTTCTTAGAAATTATCTTTTCAATATTATCAAAATAAAATTGAAAATAGGGCGAAGAGCTGTATGCTGCAGTCATGGCCCTTAAATGAACCTGTTGCCATCTCTTGGAGTAATCAATCCTGATTTCTTTTAATGGAATTTTGTGCTGACTGCCCAGACAAACAGGCACAGAAAGAAGCTGTGGACCGTGTGCTGACAGGATATAACATCTGTTCCTGTAAGATTGTTTAAGATAGTTTTCCTCCAACTCAACAAATACTTCATCAGCTTGTAAAATAAGCGAGAAATATTCCACGGGTGGTAAGTAAGCTGTGGAAACCAGTATTTTCCTTCCCATAGTAAACAGGATCACTCTATTTTATTAATCATACTGGCAGCGAAACCGGCTCCGAATCCATTATCGATATTCACAACCGTGATCCCTGTTGAACAGCTGGTCAGCATAGCCAGAAGAGCCGAGATACCTCCGAAATTAGCGCCATACCCAACGCTCGTTGGAACAGCAATTACCGGTTTATCAACCAATCCACCTACCACGCTTGCAAGAGCCCCTTCCATACCTGCAATTACAATAATTACTCTGCAGTTCCTTATCTCGGGTAATTTATCAACAAGCCGGTGAATTCCTGCTACGCCTGCATCATAAATTTTTAAGACCTTGTTTCCGAGGAGCTCTGCTGTAACTGCAGCCTCTTCAGCTACCGGCATATCGGATGTTCCAGCAGTAATAATTGCAATTCTGCTTTCCGGTACCTTCGGCTTTTTCTTTTGCAATGAAATAATCCTTGCCACAGGATAATAAACTGCATCATTTAATATACTCCGGACAGCTTCGTACATTTCATCATTTGCCCTCGTTCCGATAACATTACTTTCCTTTTCAGACATTACTCTGAATATTTCTCTGACCTGTTCGACTGATTTACCTGCACAGTAGATAATTTCGGGATATCCGGTACGCATTTCGCGGTGATGATCTATTCTTGCAAAGCCAAGATCAGTATATGGAAAATCCTTAAGTATTTTTAACGCATCTTCGATGCTTGTCTCTCCTTTTTTAACATCTTTCAGCAGTTTTTCAACCTCTTTTGCATTCATAAGTCTATTTTTTCAGGATTTGAACTACCTGTCCTGTAACCTTCAAGGTCCAAAGATACATATCTGAATCCTATTTTTTTCAGGTTGGAAATAATATGTTCTTTGTCAGGATTATGAATGATCTTTTCAATGTATCCGGGCAAGCACTCAATCCTGGCAAGATCACCATGTATCCTGACCCTTATTCCGGGATAGCCTAATTCAAATAACATATTTTCAGCTTCTTCTACCATCCTGAGTTTTCCCTGACTGATTTCGGTATCATAGGGAATTCGGGTCAGCAAGCAGGCCATAGCAGGTTTGTCCCATATATCGAGGTCTTCCTCTCTTGATAATTCACGTATGTCTTTTTTTGTGAGGCCTGATTCCAGAAGAGGGCTCCTGATGCCCAGTTCGTTCAGAGCTTTTATACCTGGTCTGAAATCGCCAGTATCATCAGCATTTGTCCCGTCTACAACAAACTGATAATTGTTTTTTTTAGCGAAACTCAGTAAATCTGTAAAGATTGTTTTTTTGCAGAGATAGCATCTGTCAATAGGATTATTTCTGATCATCTCCGGAAACGCAATGTCTATTATTTTATGGTTGATGCCAAAAGAGCTGGTGAACTCAATAGCTTCATCTATTTCCCGTGAAGGAATATACGGTGTTCTGATTGTTATTGCAACTATGGCTGATTTTCTTACTTTATGAGCNNAAAAGAAATGTACTGTCAACTCCTCCTGAAAAAGCGACCACAAATGAATTGAGATCTTTAAGTATTATATCGAGTTTTGATGATTTTTGATATTTGGTCTCCATTTTAATTAGCTATTAATCAATATCACGCAATTTCACCCTTTACTACCTGGTGAATTGTATTCCTCACGCCTCACTATTTGGGCCATAATATTATTATAGACTTCTTTTAACGGAATCTCTTTTTCAGCAGCTATTCGCTTGCATTCTTCATATTCGGGTTTGCATGATACCTCTTTAGTATTATAGAATGATCTTTTAACAGTTACTTCGCCATAAATAGTCTGTATAGTTTCGAACTTCCTTATCAGAGTGTCTTTCCTGAAAGGAAATGTCCTGATTCCCAATGACGTTGATTCTGTAAAAATGATGTTTTTGACGGTATCGGCCAGCCCTGATTCACAGATAACATTAAGTAAGATGCCTGGACGGCCTTTCTTCATTATTATATTTGAAAAGAAAACATCTGAAGCTCCTGCTTTAAAGAGCCTGTCGGAAATGTGGTCAAAGAATTCAGGATTCATATCATCTATGTTACATTCAATCTGAAGAGCATCATGACCTGTCTCCTGATTCACAATTGTTTCACCCAGAAACACTCTCAGAAGATTGGGAACATCCTGGTGTTCTTTCTGGCCTACTCCATATGCTGTTTTTTCAATTTTAACAGCCAGATCGGGGTCAAAGTTTGTTCCCAGAGTTGCCAGTATTGCAGCACCAGTAGGAGTGGTGGCTTCAAAATCGACGCCCCCTTTTTTCACAGGAATGCCTTTAATGAGCTCAGCAGTGGCTGGTGCCGGTACAGGGAGTTTACCATGATCGCACATTACAAAGCCACCTCCAAGTTCCACAGTGGAAACATGAACAGCATCAACCTTTAACGCATTAAAACAAATTGCTGCTCCAACAACATCAATTATTGAATCAACTGCCCCAACCTCATGAAAGTGCACGTGGTCGATTGAAATTCCGTGCACAGTGGCTTCAGCCTCGGCAATCTTCATGAATATTTTCATACTTAATTCCTTGGTTTTATTGTCAAGTGCCGAGTCTTTAATGATCTTTTCGATCTCAGATAAGTGCCGGTGTGCATGTTCGTGCCTCGTTTGTTTAACCGTAACTTTTGTCCCTGTGATGCCATGTCTCTGATCTTTCTGCACAAGCAGCTCCCAACCCGGTAAGTTAAGTTTATTTAATTCATCGGTGAGATAAGCTTTATCAACACCAAGATCGATCATAGCGCCGAGATTCATATCTCCACTGATGCCTGAGAAACAATCATAACCGATAATTTTCATATTTTAGAGTAGTATAATATTAAACAATTAAAACAGAAGAAGGTTAAAAAACTTTTGAAAGCAACTACCTTTGTTTATTCTGCGAATATACTACTTACAAACTTCACGGAATAATAAAAAAAAATTGTATTTTTCGGCACATATCCAAAATCGTTTTTATTAAACTGATAATTAAGATTATGAAAAGAAGAGATTTTCTTAAGACATCAATTGGGGGAAGTCTTGCTGCCGGAGCAGCCTTAAAAATGGGTGGATTTGATAAACTCTGGTCGTCAGCACCTCCTGCAGCAAAATATGACATGGTAGCTGTTATGGGTGGCAGCCCTGATGCAATGTTCGATCTTGGAATACAGGAGTTGGGAGGGATGGGCGCCTTTGTTCAGAAAGGACAAAAAGTTCTGATTAAACCTAATATGGGTTGGGATGTGATTCCTGAGCTCGGTGCCAATACAAATCCACTACTGGTAAAAAGAATTATTGAACACTGTTTTAAAGCCGGTGCTAAAGAGGTTTATATATTTGATCACACCTGTGATAACTGGGTTAATTGTTATAATCATTCAGGCATTGAGAAAATTGCTAAATCTGCGGGTGCGAAAGTAGTTCCTGCCAACTCGGAAAGCTATTACCAGCAGATTGAAATTCCGGAGGGAATAAAACTTCAAAAAGCCAAGGTTCATCAGCTGTTGCTTGAGACAGATGTTTTTATAAACGTGCCGATTCTTAAAGATCATAATTCAACCCGGATGACCGCCTGTCTTAAAAATAATATGGGTCTTGTCTGGGACAGAGGTTACTGGCACGCAAATAATCTGAACCAATGTATTGCAGATTATGCTCTTTATGAGAAGAAACCGGCACTTAATGTCATTGATTGTTATAATGTTATGGTAAAACATGGCCCACAGGGCGTATCAAAAGAAGATATTGTTTCCATGAAGTCACAAATACTCACTACCGACTGGGTGGCAGGAGATGCAGCAGCAGCCAAAATGCTCGGAGTTGCAGTTGAAAAGATTGAATATATTCCAATTGCACATAAAATGGGACTTGGGAATATGAACCTGGATTCCCTCAATATAAAAAGAATTAAAATGTAATTTCTAATGAGTTCATCTTTGCTTAGAAGAATCCGGATCGTCTTTTCAACACTTGTTTTTATCTTTTTTGTCCTTGTTTTTGTTGATTTCAAATCATTAATCCCGACAAACTATATTAACACGCTGATGTTTTTACAGTTTGTCCCTTCTGTTTTAAAGTTTTATGATCTGAAAATTTTAGCAGCAGGTGGTTTCCTTTTTATTCTGTTGTTAACTTTATTAACAGGCCGGACATACTGTTCTTTTATTTGCCCGCTCGGTATCTGGCAGGACCTTAACAGCAGAATAGGAGGAAGGATAAAGAAAAAGTTCAGAAGGTATGGGTTTAAGAGGCCGTTTACCATCTTAAGATATACAATTCTGGCAGTTACACTGATAGTTACTATGGTTTGGGGAGTATATATGATAACCCTCCTGGATCCATATAGTATTTTTGCCAGGTTTATGACCTATTTTGCTAAGCCTGTTGTGATTATTATAAATAACTTTATGGCAGGAATACTTGGCAAATTTGATATCTACACACTTAGTAATGTTCCTGTGAAAGGATTTCCTCTGATTGTGTATTCTATTCCTGCAGTTTTTTTTCTACTTGTTGGAGGCCTTTCGTTAACCAAGGGGCGTCTTTACTGCAATATGATCTGTCCGGTAGGAACATTTCTCGGGTTGATTTCAAAAATTTCACTCTTCAGGATAAAATTTAATGAGACAGCCTGTACCAGGTGCGGAAGATGCGCTATGCGATGTAAATCTTCCTGCATAGATTTTCTTAAATATGATGTCGATATTTCAAGATGCGTCAGTTGCTTCAACTGTATACATACATGTCAGGATAAAGCCATTTCTTTTGGGATTGTCAGTTTTAAAAAGAAAGTTCATGAAACAGACGAAAGCAAACGTAAATTGATAGTCGGATCCCTGCTTCTTCTCTTTGGTTTATCACGCGTTTCAAATGGTCAGGATAAAACAGCACCGAAGCCTAAAAAAGACTCAACTGTAAAAGAGAACAGGACATGTCCTGTCTGTCCTCCGGGTGGAGTTTCTATTGTAGATTTTAATAAAGACTGTATAGCCTGTTCGCTCTGCATAAATACTTGTCCAAATGGCGTTCTCCAACCAGCTTATAGACAATATGGGATTGCAGGGATCATGCAGCCGGTGATGGATTATCATAAGAGTTTTTGTACTTATAACTGCACAAAATGCACCGAGATTTGCCCTACTAATGCATTACATCCTCTGATTCTCGAGGCTAAGAAGCTTACCCAGATCGGGAAGGCAAAGTTTATTAAAGATAATTGTATTGTAAAGACAGAGAAAACAGCCTGTGGAGCATGTTCGGAAAGTTGTCCGACTAAAGCCTGTCACATGATTCCATATGAAGGGAATCTGGTTATCCCGGAAGTTACAGAAGATATCTGTATTGGCTGCGGACACTGTGAATTTGCTTGTCCCGCATCTCCATATAAGGCAATATTCGTTGACGGAAATTCTGTTCATATTGCTGCAAAAAAACCTGAAAATGTGCAATCAGATATAAAAACGCCGGTAGAATTTCCATTCTGATTACCCCAGAAGGCCAAATCAAAAAACTGTAAATTTTAATTCATATGAAACCATCACATATTGAACANNTTCTTCATGGTCGGACAAACAAAGATTGAACTTCTGGAATCGACTGATCCGGAAGGTCCTATAGGAAAATTCATTGCAAAAAAGGGAGAAGGAATACACCATATAGCCTTTTCTGTTGAAAAAATTGAAGAACAGTTGATCCATGTCGCTGATCAGGGCATCACTCTTATTGATTGTAAACCCCGGAAGGGAGCTGAAGGCCTTGATATTGCCTTTTTACATCCAAAGTCAACCTCCGGAGTACTGATCGAACTTTGTGAAAACAAAACTCACATACCCGGTTGATACGGTTCATGTTTAAAAAATCATTAGGTTTGTATAACATTACCAACCGTATGATATGAAAAAATCCGTTGCAGTCGCAGGTAATTCCGGCCCAAAAGTCAGATCTGATTGCGAAATTATTTTGGAAATCAGGTCAGAGGGGGAAATAACAATCGACCTTATATCTAAAGTTAAACAATTGTNNTGGTGCTTCCATTAAGAACCTTATTACAGAAGTACTTGATTTTTTTGGAGTTAAACATGCTGTTGTTAAGATTAATGACTCAGGAGCGCTTCCATTTGTGATTGCCGCACGTATGGAATCGGCTGTTAAACAATTGATTAGTACTGATCTTGAGTACTTACCCGATTTCCTTAAGGAAAACATTTATTCTACAACCCGCGACAGGTTTCGTTTTGCGCGGTTATATTTACCGGGAAATACTCCGGGACTCATGATCAATGCCGGCCTTCATTCTGCCGACGGAATAATTCTAGATCTTGAAGACTCGGTCGCTCCGGAAAAAAAAGATGAAGCAAGAATTCTTGTCAGAAATGCCCTGCGTCAGATAAGTTTCTTCGGCGCTGAAAGGATGGTAAGAATAAATCAGGGCGAAAGGGGGTTGGAAGATCTTCATTTTGTCATTCCTCATAATGTTAATCTTGTACTCATTCCAAAATGTGAGAGTGGAGAGTATATTATGCAGGTAGAAAATGAGATTTCAGGGATTAAAAGGAAATTAAATCTTAGAAATCAGGTATATCTGATGCCAATTATTGAAAGTGCACTGGGAGTAGAGAAATCTTTTGAAATTGCCCGGGGATCTGAAAATGTTGTAGCTATCGCAATAGGACTTGAAGACTATACTGCCGATCTGGGAGTTTCCAGGACAATAGAGGGTAATGAATCATTTTATGCCAGAACGCGGCTTATAGTTTCCGCCAAGGCGGCAGGTATTCAACCAATTGATTCAGTTTTTTCAGATGTTGCGGATATGGAAGCTCTGAAACAAACCGTGATGATATCAAAATCGCTGGGTTTTGAAGGGATGGGTTGTATTCATCCACGACAGATAGCGGTAATAAAACAGGGATTTGCACCGGATAAAACTGAAATAGAAAAGTCAAAAAAAATTGTTCTCGCCTTTGAGGCGGCAAAAATAAATGGGCTTGGAGTTGTTGCCCTGGGTTCAAAAATGATAGATCCGCCCGTAGTTGCCCGTGCACAGAAAATCATTGACCTCGCTATTCGTTTGAACCTCTTATCCTCTGTTTGGATGAGTGAAATTCCGCCTTATGAAAAATAATCTCTAAAAGTGACAATATGCCAACTAAAACTGTGATAAATGCGGCCGGCAGGTCTGTTCCTCTGGAGATTAATGGTCAGCCGGTGATCCCTTTTAAAGGAGTTGGAAAACACAAACCTGAAGACAGAAAGTATTCTCCGCCGATTCCGACATGTTCCGACTATCCCGATGATGGTAATAAAGTAGTTGGTTCACTTGAGGAAGCTCTCAGAAAATGTGGCCTCAATGATGGAATGACAATTTCTACGCATCATCATCTCAGAGATGGGGACATGGTAAGCAATAAAATATTTGAAATTGCTTCCGGGCTGGGAGTTAAGGATCTGATATGGTTCCCTTCAGCCTCTTTTCCCTGCAATGATCCTATTATCAAATATCTTGATGACGGAACAATAAACAGGATAGAGGGCAGTATGAATGGTCCTCTGGGGCGATATGTTTCTGAAGGCAAGATGAAGGGAACTGCTGTCCTCAGATCTCATGGCGGGAGGGTTCAGGCAATTCAGGACGGGGAGGTCAAGATTGATATAGCTGTTATTGCCGCACCAACAGCCGATTCTTTTGGTAATGCAAAAGGAACAGGTGGTAAATCAGCTTGCGGAGTTCTTGGTTATGCAAAGGCAGATTATTTGTACGCCAGCAAGGTAATTGTAGTGACTGATAATCTTGTTGATCTTCCATGTTTCCCAATGGAAATTGAAGGAAATTATGTTGATTACGTAGTCGTTGTGGATAAAATCGGAATACCTGAAAAAATTATATCCGGTACAACACAGGTAACGCGGAGCCCCGACAGGCTTTTAATTGCGGAATTAACCGCTTCATTTCTTGAAAAATCAGGAATCTTAAGAGATGGAGTGACCATTCAGGCTGGCGCCGGGGGAACATCTCTGGCGATTGCCGTTTTTGTTCATCAGATACTTAAGGATAAAGGATGGAAATCTAAATTTGGGTTTGGAGGAAGTACGAAATACATGGTAAAAATGCTTGAGGAGGGCCAAATGGGATTTATTCTTGATGCTCAGGTATTTGATCTGGATTCAGTAAAATCAATAGAGAATAACTCCAACCATGTTCCTTATTCAGTGTTCAACGCGTATAACTATCATTCAAAGGGAAACCTGACCAGTTTGATGGATATTATGATACTGGGGGCAACTGAGGTTGACTTGAATTTCAACGGTAATGTTGTTACACATTCAGACGGCTACCTCCTTCATGGCATAGGAGGCTGGCAAAACTGCCTTCATGCACGTAATGTGATACTTCCAATTCCTCTGTTTCGCGACCGTATCCCTGTTATAGTGGATGAAGTCACAACTTTGTGTGGTCCTGGTGAACTTATTGATGTGATCATAACTGAAAGAGGCATCGCTATTAATCCTCTGCGTCAGGATCTTATTGATAGTGTTAAAGGAAGCGGTCTTCCCTTAAGAACAATGAAGGAACTTAAGGATGAAGCAGAAAAAATATGCGGAGTACCACAAAAACCTCAATTTGAAGACGAGATAGTTGCAGCTATAAAGTGGGTTGACGGAACAGTTATTGACGTGGTAAGGAAAATAAGAACGGAGTAACTCATTTTATATGGAAAAATTCAAATGCGTTGTGTGTGGATATATCTATGACCCTGAAGAGGGTGATCCATCGGACGGGATTGCGCCCGGCATTTCGTTCAAAGATCTGCCAAATGATTATATCTGCCCGGTTTGCGGTGCAGGTAAAGATGAATTTATTATATATGAATAGAAAGGAAATGTTTTCTATTTAAGAGCTGATTTTGTTATTTAACCGGCATGCTTTGTATAACATCAATGAGAAGATCCCAGAACATCTGAGCTGTTTTTATTTCAATCATCTCTTCAGGTGTGTGGGCTCCCTTGATCGTTGGTCCGAAGGAAATCATGTCAATCCCCTTTATCTTTTCGTATACCAGTCCGCACTCCAGACCAGCATGTATTGCCCTTATTGAAGGCTCTTTCCCGAATAATTTAACATACGATTTACGGGTTATCTTAAGGATCTCTGAGGTCAGGTTAGGTTTCCATCCGGGGTATCCGTCAGAATGAACTACTTCTGCTCCGGCAAGTTTCATGCAAGATTCAACCATTGCACCTGCATTATTCTTGGCTGATTCTACAGAGCTTCTCTGTGTCGTAATTATTCTTATGGTATGATTTTCACTGAATTTAGCCGAGGCAAGATTGGTAGATGTTTCAACCAGATCATCCATCTCGTGTGACCATGCGATTACCCCATGGGGACAACAGGTCAATGCATTCAGTAGCTTTTTCTGGCTCTCAATATCCATCACAAAGGCCGGAACGTTAGTTTCTGTGACTGAAATCTTAAGATCTTTCTCAAGATCTCCTAACTCATTGACCTGTGTTTGATAGAAATCATTGATCCATCTTATTATCTGTACAACCAGTGTTTTTTCAAATACAATTGTTGAAAATGCTTCTCTTGGTATTGCATTACGCAGGTTTCCTCCATTAAAGTCGGCTAAAGAAATTTTAAATTGATTTGAGATATTCCATAGAAGCCTGTTCATTATTTTTACTGCATTGCCATATCCTTTGTGAATTTCATCACCCGAATGACCTCCGTGAAGGCCTGTAACTGATATATCAAGTGCATTTGAATCCTTTGGTACAGGAATTACCAGATAATTCATGGTTCCAACTGTATCCATACCTCCTGCGCAACCTATGAAAAGTATCCCTTCATCTTCCGAATCAAGATTGAGAAGTGTTCTGCCACTGAAAAAATCAGCTTTTAGATTGATAGCACCTGTCATCCCGGATTCTTCATCAACTGTGAACAGACACTCTATTTTTCCTGCTTTCAGATTTTTATCCGAAAGGATTGCCAGTTGTGATGCAATACCAATACCATCATCAGCCCCAAGTGTAGTTCCTGTAGCGGTGACCCACCCATCCTTAACAGCAGGTATAATAGGATCAGTTGACCAGTTATGCGGATAGTCAGCATTTTTTTCACCCACCATATCCATATGACTCTGAAGAACAACTGTCTTCCTGTTCTCCATTCCCTTTGATGGTGGTTTGGTAATTAATATGTTTCCTACTTCATCCTCTTTTGATTCAAGATTGTTTTTACTTGCGAAATCAAGAAGATACTGTCTGATTTTCCCCTCATTCTTTGAAAGACGTGGAATACTGCAAATTTCTTCAAAGTAGATCCAGATTGATGCTGGATTTAGTAGACTTAAAATGCTCATACCTGGAATAATAATGCTGATTTGCCGCAAAAATACACTTTTTTTTTATTTTTCTGTCATTACGTTAAAATTATACTCGGGTTTTAAGTCTTGACAAATTTTGACTATTTTTACAAAAAGCAACCCGTTTTAAACTAAACAAAAACAAATCATATGTCGAGTCCTACAATAGTTGCGTTACCTGGCGATGGGATAGGAGCAGTCGTTCTTAAGCAGGCAATCAGAGTATTGGATGCAGCAGGATATAAAGCAGATTATATCTTTGGCGATATCGGATGGGAATTCTGGTGCAAAGAGGGTAATCCATTGCCGCAGAGAACCATTGATCTCATTGAAAAATATAAAATTGCTCTTTTTGGGGCAATAACCTCAAAACCTATCGATGAAGCAAAGGCAGAGCTTTCTCCTGAACTTCAGGGCAAAGGCTTTACATACTCAAGTCCAATTGTTGGTTTAAGGCAGCTTTTCAACCTTGATATATGTGTGCGTCCCTGCAAATCGTATAAAGGGAACCCTCTGAATTTTGTGCGAAGGGGAAAAGGTAATACGATTGACGAACCCCTCGTAGATGTGGTAATTTTCCGTCAGAATACTGAATGTTTATATTCCGGTGTAGAATGGACCAACCCCCCGGTTCAGGTTCATCAGGCTTTCATGACTCATCCTAAATTCATCGAGAACTTTGGGGAAGTTCCGGTTGAAGAACTTTCTATTTCAACAAGGATCTTTACCAGGAAAGCTACAACCAGGATACTTATGGCAGCTTTCGAACACGCAAAAAAATATGGATATAAATCAGTTACAGTCTGTGAGAAACCCAACGTGATAAGAGAAACATCAGGATTGATGTGGAAGTTGGCAAAAGATATCCAGAAAAACTCTTTCCCGGAAATTAAGCTTCTGAATACAAATATAGATGCTCAAATGATGTGGCTTACCAAGAACCCTGAGGATTATGGTGTTATAGTTGCAGGCAATATGTTTGGTGATATAGCATCTGATGCTTTTGCAGGACTTATCGGTGGATTAGGGTTTGCCTGCAGCGCTCAGTTCTCCTCCGACGGGATCGCGGTTTTTGAACCCACGCATGGATCAGCACCTAAATATGCAGGTTACGAGGTTTCAATAGTAAACCCTATTGCAATGATTGAATCGGCCTGTATGATGCTTGATTATCTCAATGAGAAGAAAATCTCTTCTAAAATCCGTAATGCAGTTTCTGCTGTAATAGAAGAAGGGAAAGTCAGAACTTATGATATGATGAAGATGGCTGGAAGACCTGAAGTAGTTAAGAATGGAGCAGCATCAACGATTCAGATGACAGATGCCATTATATCAAAACTGAAGTAACTTAAACTAATTCCAATGACTGAGGAGGTTAAAAAACTGTGGCCGGAACTTGAATGGATTAAAGATCAAACACTAAGGGACAAAACTGCAAGAACATGGGAAAAAGCTCTTGAACGGAGTGTCCTGACTGCTGAAGATCTTGAAAAAATACCCTTTACACTTTTATGTGGTCCCGACCTTAAAGTAAGTTTCATGGCACACAAAAGATGCGTGGTTCATATTGCCAGAGCAAGTGCAGAAAAGATGAACGACTTTTTCGGGTCAGACCTTCCTGTGAATATGGATATAGTTATTTCAGGTGCAATTCTTGCCGATGTAGGTAAATTGCTGGAATATGAGCTTGATAATAACAAGAAGGCAGTTCAGGGAAAATATGGACAATACCTACGACATCCTTTTTCAGGTGTTTCACTGGCTGAAGAATGCGGTGTGCCCCCGGAAGTCTGTCATATAATTGCGGCTCATGCTAATGAGGGTGATCTGGTAAAAAGAACCACAGAAGCATATATTGTTCATCATGCTGATTTCATGACTTTCCTTCCATTTAAAAGCAGGCTGATAGTCTAGAAGGAACAATTCCAAACATTTAAACCGCAAAAGTCTCAAAATATTAAATCCAGAGTACGCAAAGAGATTGAAAAAATGGAATGCTTTGCGAATTTTGCGCCTTGATATCGTTTTTTACATTTATGAAATGGATTACTTTTCCGCAGGGCTTTTCTTTTCTATTATATAAGAAATTGTACGGCTCTGTGAATCATTCCATCTCGTAAATGCCTTAAGTGTTGTGGTTTCTGTAATTTTAAATGGTCTGATGTATTGAGAAGATTTTTCAGAAGGATCAGTGCCATCAGTTGTGTAGAAAATTTTTCCGTCTTCCCTGTAATTTTTCAACTCAACAATATATTCATCAATAAACATCCTGACAGGAGAAGTGATTGATGGCGGAACAATATTATGATTTGCTTTGAAAACATTTTCAACTCC
>PMNJ01000275.1 GCA_003162595.1 Bacteroidales bacterium
GCCGCGTTTTTTGCCAGTCCCGGGAGACGGTAGTGAGCTTCGGGTCATGGTGAAGCTGCGAGATGGTACCAAGTCCAGATAGATGGCAGTGAACTTATGTGTCATGATGAAATAGTCTCGGTGCCGAGCAAAAAACAAGGCACCAGCGCGTCGGCTTGCAACCCTATTGACTTTGTCTCGGCAGCAGGATCTGTCAGGGTGCAACAAAATTTGATAAGTTGAAATGAATTTGCTAGCATAGACCTTAGGGCTGATCAAGAATTAGTCCGGGTTGCAAAAGGCAATTAATTAAACCGTCCGAGTTATGGTTAGTTATTTAATTATCTTGCTATCAGGATTTTGTCTACTGTCCCAGATTGTATGAATAATGATCCTATCATCAGTTATCTCATAGTAGACAATGTAGTTTTCAATTATAAGTCCCCGAATTGTATCCTCAGATGTTTTTAATCCAAGATCGGATTGTTTTAAAAGAAGATTGACCTCTTTTGAAATTAATTTTTGAAGTTTGATTGAATAGGTCTTACTGTTATTTCTTACGATGTAGAAATCAAGGATGGCAAAGAGTCTAATTTTGGCTCTATTTGACCAGACTATCTTGCGTTTAGCCATTGTTTTACTTCTTTTTCAAAAGCAATATTTTCGATGAATAATCCTTGCTCTATTTCTTTTTTTGAAGCGATTATATCATCAAGTTGTTCTTGAGTCAATTGGATTACTCCAGTTTCAGTTTTGGTGTCAAGAATTGTTTTTAATGCTTTGAGAAAAGAAACATCGTTAATTTCCGATATCCTGTGGATTAATAATGTCTTTAATTGTATCGCTGTCATGGCTTCAAATATGTATTGCAAAGATAGGAAATTTAAGAAAACGATCTATTATCCGATAGTTGTCTCGTCAAAAGAAATCTGTCCAGATAAATAGTCCTGGTAGATGAGCATGTAAAGTCTCGGTAAAATAACATTGCTTTATCTGTTATGGTTAGTGTTTGGAAATTGTCTAACGTGCATGGAGTCAGCCATTAACCATAACGGCCCGGCGGTTTAATTAGTTGCCGTCTGCGTCGCGGTGCCGAGTTTTTTGCCAGTCCCGGTAGACGGCTGCGAAGCCAAGGGTCACGGTGAATCTGTTAAACGGTACCAAGTCCGGGTAAGGGTTGTGAGTTTCGTGTCACGATAAAATAGTCTAGATGGCGAGCAAAAAACACGGCACCCGAGCGTCGGCCCGCAGCCCACGTAGACTTTGTCCCGGGAGACGAAACAGTCCGGGTGCACAGATTTTAATAAATGGTAGAAATTTTCTCTCATAGACTTTTAAGGCTGATTGAGAAGCTGTCCGGGCTGCGGAAGGCAATTAATTAAACCGTCCGAGTTAGGTGGTCGTAGCAATTATTAGTGGGTTTAGCATTTATTATAAGTCATGCAGTGAGGTTGTCTTATATTTTCTGTTTGACTAATTGATAAAGTTTCTCTTTATCTTCTTTGACTCTGAGATCAATCTTTTTAACAGAGTTGTTGGGATAAACAAGCAACATATGCGGTATGCTACCTGCATCATATTTATCTTCAATTTCTTTCACATGACCGGCAGATATTAAACTTCGCCATGGAATACTGTTATCTTTCAATAATTTTTTCCAATCATTAACAGTTTTGTACTGATCTAAAGAGATATAAACCATCTGCAGGTTTGGATTCAAATCATTATAAACATCTTTAAGAACAGGGATTAATCTGTGGCAGGGACCACACCATGAAGCCGAAAATATTAATAAGTTGAATTTGGCAGAATCGACAATGACTGGTTCCAATAAACCGGATTCAGAATTTGGTAACGAAACGTTCTCAAATTTTGATGTATACAGCTTACTGAAATTCTTTATATAGTTACCACTTTCCAGACCAAACCACGTAGATTTATTCTCTTCTGAAAAGTTGTCAAAAATCTTTTTTGCATCATCAATATTTTTGAGGCTGGTTTCTAAGTAATAAAATTTGCTCATAAGATATTTTGAATCTGGATATTTGCGAGAAATAGAGTCTTTTTCTGCAAGTGATATTTCATAATGGTCCATATCAATGAAAGAGTAATCACGAAACTTCATACTTAATTTCAATTCAGTATCTTTTCCTTTGAAATCAACTTTGAAAATGTCTTCGGAGCTAGAAACTCCATCAAAGATAGAAGTGTCATTTACTGCAACAAAATTTCCATCATCTGGCACTCCTTTAGTTTGTTTCGTTTCAAGAAAAGTTGCTTCGACAACTGGATTCTTTTCGTCATATACGTAAGGGTAAGGAGATTGATCCTCCTTAGATAAACCCTTAAATCTAGCCACATAGGAAGTTTTGGTATTAAAATCAAAAGGTCTCGTCAAGATGGCATAGTTATCGACCATTTTATTAATTGAATCAGGTACAATGAACATCCATCTGTGACCGTCATTTGATTGCCCGGCAAATATTTTGATATTTGCCATATGTCCTGGTAACATTGCTTTTAAAAATAATTGATCATATTTCTTAGCGTTGAGTTGTAAGATCATTTTCTTAGTTCCAGGTTGTTCTGTCTTGACTGTATCAATTCCGCAACTAGTCAGAATTAATACTACTGTAAAAACATAAACGATTTTGTTTTTCATGAGTTTTTGTTTTTTTGGATAGAGTTAGTCTTGTTTTAATATTTTTCGCAATGATTCAATTTTATATTGAATCAGTTTATTTGTTATTATTAGCAATTATCTATTACGATATGTAACTTTCTCAAAGTCAGTTAGGTGGCGTAGCATTTTTAAAGTCCCGGTAAACGTTAGAGAACTAGGTTTGCGATGGGCAGGCAAAACTTGCAGATGATGCTCATAGGCCGGTTTTGCAAATTTCCAAAAAGCAAAACCGTGAATTATCATATGCAAGTGAGCGTCGGGGCAAGCCGGATTCTTCAATATGATATTGGCAGATGACTGAGTCTCGGTAGATGGACGAAGATATTGTGTCATGATAATTTTTCTAAGGTTGACTTATTGTCATTTTGCGACGTTGGTCGAGTAGGTAAGG
>PMNJ01000235.1:0-2556 GCA_003162595.1 Bacteroidales bacterium
TGTTCATCATCACGAAAATATTCTGCCATTGTTAAAGCTGCATGACCAACACGAAAGCGCGCACCGGGCGGTTCATTCATTTGGCCGAACATCATCACCATATTCTTTAGTACACCCGCCTCTTTCATATCATGATAGAGTTCATGTCCTTCACGGCAACGTTCACCGATGCCGCAAAACATGCTGACACCTTTGTTATGTCCAACCATATTATGGATCATCTCGGTAAGCAAAACTGTCTTGCCTACACCTGCCCCTCCAAATAAGCCGGCTTTTCCTCCACGTTCTAATGGTATAAGAACATCAATGGCTTTAATACCAGTAACAAAAACCTCGGATTTTGTTGATCGTTTTGCTAAAGCAGGAGGTGATTGATGTATATTACGCCACTCAACGCCTGACAATGGTTTCTGATGATCAATGGTAGTGCCGAATACATCGAACATCCGGCCCATGATTTTTTTCCCGACCGGCACTTTAAGTTCCTTGCCATCTGTTACTACAGCCATGCCTCTCGATAATCCCTGAGTAGGAGTTAAAGCAATTCCTCGTACACGATGCACATCCAACTGGGTAAGTACTTCAATGACGATCTGATTATCCTTTCCCGAGTGAAGCGATGTGTAAATAGATGGCAAATTATTTTCAAACCATACATCAACGACACTTCCCCTTACAGAAATTACTTTTCCGTTATTTAAAGAATTATCTATATTTTTTGAAATCGTTTCCATTTAAGGAGGTACATATTCTTGTTACTTTATTGTGCATCAGGAGAATGTTTCTTTATTCAGTAATCCACTTTTTTGCTTCTGCCATCCCGGCATTTTTAAATATGCGAAGTTCACATGACAGCATATGACCAAAGAATTTTGCAAAAGTATTTATCATCTCATGATCAGAGACCAGAGCGATCCTGTCCCATGCAGATAAGTGTTTCATCCCCATCTTTGCATCATCCAGCATAGCGCTAAGATCAAATCCGGTAAAGTTGATTCCAAGATGATAAAGCATCCTGAGTTTTTTATTTGCTTTAAACTTTTCAGCTATTGCCGGAATTAAGACAGTTTCATAGTCCTTTCCTGTTATTTTTCCTTCTCCGGAAACGCCCAGAACGTTGTCTGGTAAATCATTGATAATTTTTAACATGTTTTTAATTTGTTTATATTTTCTCAAGGTAAATGTCGCTACCTTCGAGTGGATAAGTGTTACATAACTTTTGGAATAAATTACATCATTTACGCATTTTCGAATAAATTGTTTTCAGACTTGTTCTCCAGTTTCTCGCCGGCGAAGAGGAAGAGAAACGATGGTTCTTCCTTTAATGCTAGTGTCACATTTTATTTGATTTCTGGTTTTTCAGCAAACGCTTTCCTGGTTTGTCAATATTATTTTTAATGCTTTTTCTTTTGAAGCATGTTCAAAAGTGTCATAGGCCTGAATAATCTGTTCCAATTTATAATGGTGTGTAATAAGTTTCTTTGGATTAAGTTTGCCAGACTGAACATTTTTAAAAAGCAATTGGGCCGTAAGTAATGCAGCCATACCGATAGGACCTGCACCAACAATAGCAATTGTATCTCCCGGTTTTACTTTTCCATTCAAAACCCCACATTCAAAGCCGATAGGAAGAATATCACTTAACATCACCAGTGCCTCTTCATCACCATCTGGCGGAATTGAATAGAGACTATTGTCCGCATAAGGAATCCTTACATATTCAGCTTGTGTACCATCAATTAAATTACCTAATATCCATCCTCCGTTTACACAGTGAGAATAGATTGCTCTTCTGCAATACTCGCATTTTCCACATGAAGTTATACATGATATCAGAACATGGTCACCTTTTTTAAAGCGGGTTGCAGAATTTCCTGCTTCCTCAATAATACCAACTCCTTCATGTCCCAGGGTTCTACCATCAATAACTGTAGGGACATCTCCCTTCATAATATGCAAATCCGTTCCGCATATAGTGGTTTTCAGAACTTTTAACACAGTATCTGTTGGTTCCAGTATTAAAGGTTTTGGTTTTTCTTCCCGGGACCATGATAAACTAATGCTTTCATTATCTTACATTTTAAGAATGTGAATATTTTTGCTCTATATCTGCATATCTATTTATCCTCAGTATCAAATTCAGATTCAACTATTTTTGGATCCGGATAATCTCCCGGCAATTTCTTAAATAAACTTTTTCTGTCTTTTTGGTTTTTTTTAATCAGAAAGAATATCAATGCAATAAAAGCCAAAACAAATAAGATCAGTATAAATAAATGCTTTTCCATAGCGTCATTTTTTCCAAAAGTCATCAACTTTAACTTAATTAGTATTACATTTTTTTTGAAAAAAGTTATATCATTTACTTATTTCCCAAATGATTACACCTTAAATACTTCATCACACCTTTGCATCCGGATTGTCCGCGATTCCTTCGGGAGGTAAAATATCTGGCAAATCAAGGCGAGCAACGCCAATTCTATTATCAGCCATACCATAATAAACATCGAAGCGGTCCGGCAAACCAATATCATCACGACGGTCAATCCCGGTAGG
>PMNJ01000235.1:2568-4045 GCA_003162595.1 Bacteroidales bacterium
GGAGTTCCTCCGCCAATTTTTAGCCTTTCCCATGGTGACACAGGTGTAGCAAGCCGGTGATGGGAATTAAATAAACCGATATGGCCAGGTTCAATATCATCTAAAGGCATTGGGCAATAAGAAATCCAGATGCTTTCATGGTCGAGGTCCACTTCCCTCGTTTTGGCCTGGAGGACAGTTTCTTCTGGTCTGGTACCCTGAAAAAGGGGCCGGTGAATGATAGCCAACTGCATTTTCCCTGCATGATTAGGAATAGCAACCGGGAAGAGGCTCGCATCCTTATTATCCACATGAACGAAATCTATGCCATTGTAAGGTTCGAATGTAACTAATCCAAGACGCTTCCAGTGAAACAAATCAGCCGATATAGCTATGGCGATCCGCGGCCCTTTGGGAGAAAGCGCGGTATAGGTCATCATATAGCGTTTCAGTGGCTCTACAAAGGTGACACGAGGATCTTCGCAACCACCGCTGCCGTCAGATCGAATCTCATAATCTGTTTCAGGTTCAAGAACAATGCCCATCCGCTCGACTCCAGACGGATCACCGTCTTTATTAAAAAGAACCTTTGCTATTCCTATGCGTGAATAATTGCCCTTCGCCACTAATCGTGGAAAAAGGTAGAGATTACCATCAGGGCCACGCGCGGCTGCCGGATTCAGAACACCTTCTATTTCCTGTGGATTGCCAGGTTCCGGCTCCATTATCAGCCCGAGACGTTTCAGTTTAATTCCACTCATCACTTCTCCTCCTTATTAAGGTTTATGCTATTATCGTTTTCCAGACAAGCTATAATTGCTTCAATCACCCGTTTTGTCTCAGTTGGATTTTTGACCCTGATAGATATAACACCTGCTTCTTCTGCAGGATAATCGTTGCCCCCGGGGAANNGATGTTTCACCACCTAACCTGACAGAAAATCCGGGGATTTGCTTATCAAGGAATGCTTTCATCTTCTTCCTCTTGGCAAAATCAGGATCCCATTTTTCTTTTTCTTTATTTGGAGCTTGCTGTCCTAAAGCGGAAAAAGTTATCTGGCTCCCACGGTCTTCAATCTCCTCTCCCCATAGCTTTTTAATTTTGAAGCCTGCTGATTCGATGGATTTATTTAATGAACTGATAATTTTCTTTTTTTCATCCGCGGTGAAATCTTCGGAATAGATTTTTTTCCAATCAATGTCATACTGGTAAAACTTTGTACCGCAGGTAGGAAGGATTGACAGGTTCTCCAGGCTTTTATCATGGGGAAGGCCGGAAAGCACTTGTTTTTCAAACTGCAACCAGTCGCCTCCTGAAATCACGGCAACTTTTACGATGCTGAGTAAGTCATGAATCAGTGCAGACATTTCAGCATCAAGAGATGATTTGCTCTCGGCAAGAGTACCGTCAAGATCAAAAACAATTAATTTTTTAACCATAATAAAATATATATTAATCTATTCAGGAAGCGCAATTTCCAATAATGTCACTGCACTTT
>PMNJ01000155.1 GCA_003162595.1 Bacteroidales bacterium
ACTTCAGCTCCTGCACCATATCCCTTAATTACCATTGGAAGCTCGTTATACCTGTTGGTAGTAAGGAGGATGATATTATTACTTCCTTCAAGATTAAATGATGGATGATCAGGCCCTATAGTAATCAGTTCAACCTTTGCCTTACCCATATCCATGGTTGCAAAAAACCGCCACTTCCGGTTCTGTTTTGCAAGATCCTTTCTTTTTTGTTCGAATTCAGAATCGTATTTTTTGACCTTTTCGAAGAAATTATTAAGGTCGCCTTTAAAACATTCATCAGGAAGAAATTTATTTATAACAACGTCTTCTCTTTCAATGGAATAACCTGCTTCGCGTGCCAGGATCATAATTTTTCTGACTACATCCGTTCCACTAAGATCAACACGGGGATCCGGTTCTGAAAATCCTATTTCCCTGGCTTTTCTGATAGCGCTGCTTAATGGCATTTCAGGACCGAGCTCATTGAATATGAAATTCATCGTTCCTGAAAGCACAGCTTCGACTTTCAGGATCTTATCACCGCTCAGAACCAGGTCATTTATTGTTTTAATAATTGGTAACCCGGCGCCAACTGTGGTTTCATACATAAATCTGACACCACGTTCATTAGCTATACTCTTTAATTTTTCATAATAACTTTGTCCGGAAGAACAGGCAATCTTATTCGCAGTTACAATTGAAACATATCTCGAAAGAATATCACTATATCGCGATGCCACATCCTCATCGGCTGTACAATCGATGAAAACTGCATTCCTGAGATTCAGTTTTGTCATTTGCTGAATGAAGACAGATATATCTCCCTTTTCACCTGAAGTCTTAAGTACTTCTTTGTAATTTTCCAACGGGATACCTTTCTTGTCGATTAGCATTTTCCTGGAATTAGTCACCCCAATAAGGTTTATTTTCAGGTTATGTTCACTTACGAGCGTAGAATACTGTTTCTGAAGTTGTTTCATAAGGCTTGTTCCAACCAACCCTGTCCCCGCAATAAACAGATACATCTCCTTGAAACGGGAAAGAAAAAATCCATCATGTATGACATTCAGGGCTTTTTTAAGACTTTCATTCTTTATAACTACTGAAATATTCAGTTCGGATGAGCCCTGTGCTGTTGCAATAACATTTATTCCATTCCTGCCAAGCGATTTGAAAAGGGTCGCTGATATGCCAGGTGTGTTTTTCATTCTTTCACCCACAATGGCAATTATTGAGAGATTCTTCTCAATCAGGATTTTTAATTCCCTGTTATGTTCAATTTCAATTTTGAATTCCTCATTTAGTGCATCTGAAGCAACTAACGAATCGGACGGACTGACAGCAAAGGTTATCGAATATTCTGAAGAAGCCTGTGTAATCAATACCACATTAATATTTTTTCTGGCAAGCGCTCCAAAAAGTCGCATAGAAGTTCCTGTAACGCCTACCATTCCAGTTCCCTGAAGTGTGATAAGGTCTATATGATCGATCGAGGAAATTCCTTTAATCGGGCTTCTGTTGTTACCATCACACTTATTGCTGATAATTGTTCCCTTTGATCCGGGATTGAATGTGTTTAAAACAATAATGGGGATGTTTTTCTTATAAACAGGCCGGAGTGTAGGTGTATAGATTACCCTGGCGCCGAAATGAGACAATTCAATTGCCTCTGAATAGGTAAGGTTTTCTATTGCATACGCTCTTTCGACTTTTTTTGGATCAGCGGTCATAAAACCATCTACATCTGTCCATATCTCAAGAACATCGGCATTGAGTGCTGCAGCAAAAATAGAAGCGGTATAATCTGATCCTCCTCTTCCCAGGGTTGTTGTCTCTCCCCTGGCATTACTGGCGATGAACCCCGGAACAATAATACGTTTTTGGATTCCGGTAAGACTTTTTGCTATCAGATTAAAGGTTTTGTCGAAATCAACATTTGCAAATCCGAAATTACTGTCAGTCTTGATAAAATTCCGGGCATCAATCAGCTGACAATCATCTATTATGTTGCTTATTATCAGTGAAGACAAGATTTCACCGGTCCCCAGAGTCTGATCAAGCGAATGTTTACTGAGTTCTCTGAGCAGATAAATGCCGTTCAATGTTTCTCTCAGGTCATCAGAAATATGTTTAATGTCTTCAATAACAATATTTACTTTGTTCCTGACAATCAATTGTTTTGCAAATTCTATATGTTTGTCGATTACCTTCTCAAGCAGGATTTCATACTCGTCATCCCTGTTTGATGCAAGCTCACTCAGATGTTTGAGATCATCAGTAATTCCCTGGAATGCAGATACAACTATCAGACACGGAGAACCTTGTGATTCAATTATCTTTTTAACGCCCCTGATCCGCTCAGGAGTTCCAACTGATGTACCACCAAACTTCAGAACTTTCATTATGTCACACTTAATAAAATGAAAATGCATCTCACAAGATGCATCATAAACAGATGTAAAAATAACAAAAATCAGGTAAAAGGTTACGTTAAATTAAAATTATTAAACAAATATCGTTTAGATGTATGAACAGGGTAGTAAAAATGATAAAATTAGTAACATATCAATATCATATCAAGATCATATGTTTGAAGATTAAAAGTCCGAAGTCCGAAGTATATAAATCTATTTACTACTTACTTTTTACTTTTTACTTTTTTATCCCTTTCCCTCTTTCTCAAGTTTTTTAAGAATTGAGAAAATAAAGGCGGCGGATGTAAGACAGCAGAGAATAAACACCAGCCATAACTGCCATAATTCAACTTTGTCCCAGAGTAGTGTCCCTACAAATAGAAGCTTATTCCCCACAGCTGTAGCTAGAAGCCATCCGCCCTGCATGAGTCCCTCAGTTACATGGCCGCTGAGATTTGATTTATCAGCCAACTGCTGAAATGTTGCAGTGTCTGTAAGAGTGCCATTAATAAACTGGTGACAAAGTGAAGGAAGGCTGCCGTCGTGAATAAATCCGTTTGTTTTAAGCCACCAGTTCCTCATTCCTGTCGAAGCAAAAGGTGCAAACAGCGCCCCTATATTTATTCCCATATAAAAGATCATGAAAGCCGAATCTCTTAAACTTGCATACTTTGGATCAGCGTACATCTGCCCGACAACAGCCTGAAGATTACCCTTGAACAGACCATTTCCCAGGGCAATGATAAAAAGTCCTACAATGGTGATTGTTAATGTCATACCCGGGACAGCCATAATAATATATCCGGCAAACATGATAAGTATCCCTGACAGGATAACCAACTTATACTTTCTGGTTGCATCGGCGAGTATACCACCAAGGAGTGCAAGTGCATATATACTAAAATAGAACTAGCTGTAAATTCCACCGGCTTTTTCAGCAGAAAGTCCAAACTTGGCCTGTAAAAAAAGAACCAGTATTGCCATCATCGTATAAAATCCAAACCTTTCTCCCATGTTTGAGAAGAAGGCTACCAATAGCCCCCTGGGATGATTTTTTAACATGTCTTTTATTTATTTGGTCTATTTTTTATAAAATAATCTATCTATTTCTATTTATTTCCATTTATTTCTTGATTCTGACCATAAACAAATATCAATCTTTTTAAAAGTAAAAACCAGGTTTCCAAGCTCTTTTTCCTAAATTTGTAAAACAGATATAACTTGTTGATGAAACTTTTTCGATGTGATCAGATAAAACAAATTGATGAATATACCATTAAGGAGGAACCTATACCTTCAATCGGCCTTATGGAACGGGCTGCAGGACAAGTGCTCAGCTGGTTTCTTCCCCGGTTTGAAAGATCCAGGCGTATATTTGTATTTGTTGGACCAGGTAATAATGGAGGAGATGGTCTGGCTCTGGCTCGTCTGCTGGAATCAAATCGTTATGAAACGAATGTATATTATGTTGCATTTACCGAAAAAACTTCTGAAGATTGGAAAATAAACTTTGCACGTCTGAAATCGGATACGAAGGTGCTGTTCAATTATCTGAATAGTTCTGATCAGTTTCCGGTAATCTCATCAGGGGATATTATTATTGATGCTGTTTTCGGCTCAGGGCTTACCCGTATGGCAGAAGGTTTGGCAGGAGATGTCATTAAATGTATAAACCATAGCGAAGCAACGGTCATTTCAATTGATACTCCTTCAGGCATGTTTGGTGAGGATAATACAAAGAATAACTATGATACTATTATTTCAGCAGATTACACTCTGAGTTTCCAGTTTCCAAAGATCGCATTTATGTTTGCTGAAAATGCCCGGTATCTTGGAGAATGGACAGTATTACCTATCCGGTTAAGTGAGAAGGCGATCAAAAATACAATTTCTTCGTTCTTTTTATCAGAGAAAACTGATGTTGTCCCATTACTTAAAAAAAGGAATAAATTTGATCACAAAGGGACATTCGGTCATGGTTTATTGTTTGCTGGTTCATATGGCAAAATGGGTGCTGCAGTACTGGGGGCAGGTGCCGCACTTCGATCTGGCATAGGGCTAGTAACCTGTCATATACCATCATGTGGTACTACAATAGTTCAGAGTTCACTGCCGGAAGCAATGGTGGAGTCTGATAAAAATGAAATGTGTCTTTCTGAAATTGGGAATACAGATTCTTATAGTGCAGTTGGAATCGGACCGGGTATCGGGACGCGACCTGAATCTCAAAAAGCCCTTAATAAACTTTTGACGGAATGTAGGAAGCCATTGGTAATCGATGCCGATGCATTGAACATTATCTCTTTAAACAAAGAATGGTTTTCTCTTATTCCTGCTGGAGCAATACTGACGCCCCATCCCGGGGAATTTGAGAGGCTTTCAGGAAAAACCGGGAATAGTTTTCTCAGGTTAAAAAGACAGATTGAGTTATCGGAAAAACTTAAGTGCATAATAGTTCTCAAAGGAGCTCATACTTCCATCACCACTCCTGAGGGAAATGTATTTTTTAACAATACCGGGAACCCGGGTATGGCAACGGCCGGCAGTGGTGATGTCCTTACGGGAATGTTGCTGTCATTGCTGGCGCAGGGCTATTCACCCGAAAATGCTGCAGTTTTAGGAGTATATCTTCATGGTCTTGCTGGTGATATAGCCGCAGAAGAATCATGCTATGAATCTATTATTGCCTCTGATATAATCAAAAGCCTTGGTAAAGCGTTTAACAGGATAAGAGACAAGGGTTAAGGATAAAAGACAAAAGACAAAAGTAAAAAGTTGAGGAACGAAGAGACGAAATCCCGCAAAGCGGGAATAAAAGTAAAAAAAGTTGCTGGGTACTGCTACTGGTTATGATTTGAGTTCAACCCGAAATTAGCAACTAGCAACAAACCACAAGAAAACTAACGCGAAACCTAAAACGCAAAACGAAAAACGATCAACACGAAACCAGACTTATTTAATTTCAAACAAATATCTGTTCATATGAAAACTACTATCAGCCTATCGATTTTATTGATATCATTATTGTTTGCCTGGTCATGCGCTTCCAGTAATAGACCTGGTAATTCAAATGCAGTTATATTGCCTCTCTCTGATTCAACCGCATTAAGGCAAGGGAGTATAGTATATGGTCTCCCAATGACAGTATTTACTGTCGTTGTTGATATGGAAAGAACAATTGAAAAACCAGGTCCCTATGCACAATATGCGAATGATCTCCTGGGACTTGCTGATGTTATCAAGAACGAAAGTGAATCATGGTCAATTGAGGGAATCACTGTCAGAACGCATGATGAATTAGATCCTTCTGAGTTTTATGTCATTTCGAGCACTTCATTATTTCAGACAAATGTTCTGTCCCTCAGAAAAGAAGGACTTATTCTTGATCTGAATCCTGCGATATATTATTCAAGTGAGAAGCAGAGCAATTTAAAGGAATCCGGGAACACGCTATCTCGCTCATTTGATCTTGGATCGGATGAATATTTCCAATTGCAGCGTGACACCGCTTATAAGAGATTGAATGTCGATTCTTCATTCGTCCGGATACCTTACATAGTTGAAAAGAAAAAGATTCTTTCAGTTGATCAGCTTGCCGAAAAAGCTGCAAAAAGACTTATGGAGCTCAGAGACGGGAAACATATGATTCTTACAGGTGAAGCGACAGTCTTCCCTCAGAGCGATGCTGCAATAAATGAAATAAACCGACTTGAAAAGGCCTATACCGAACTATTTACAGGCAAAACTGTGAAGGAAAATTTTACATTCTCATATCAGCTTATACCTCAGAAAAGCATGGTGGGAAAACCAGTGACACTTTTTCAGTTCTCTGATCAAACAGGCCCGGTAACAGGCGCAATGAAGGGAGGAAAACCTGTAACTGTAGAATTAACACCGGAAAAGGAAACCAAGGATTTAACAATCATAAATAGAATTCAGACAAAATCCGAAGCTCAGAAGTATGACAAACTATATTACAGGGTTCCGGATGTTGTGGCGGTAAAAATAAGTCTCGCTTCAGAAAAACTATATGATTCCAGAAAACTCATTTATCAGTTTGGGGAAGTGGTTCAGCTACCGGCAAACTATATAATTGGAAAATAGAGTAACACGCCTCTGCCATCCGCCAGTTGGCGGACGGCATCTCCCCCAAAGGGGGAGAAAGCACTCTTCCATTAAATAGAATTTCATTGAGTTGCAGAATTTCCTCCCCCTGCCAAGGGGGAGTGCCCGAAGGGCAAGGGGGTATAATGAATTGCAAAAATTCACGCCAATCAGTGCCCAAAGGGCGAGAGGGTATTATTTGATTTTCCCCTGGAAGCTCTTCTGATAGTCATCAAATGATTGGGTATCATAAACTTTATCGGCAAAAAAGCTAAGTAAGACTTCCATATCTTTTGCTTCCCTGAAACCCGGAACCTGTTTAATCTTGAGCTGGCCATCTTTCTGTGGAATAAGAAATACCACCGTTGGATAGGATAATTGTCCGCCAAGAAGTGCGACAGCTAACTGGTGTGCATTTCCCGATTTACCATCATTAATAAATGTATGACCAAAAAAAGTGACACTATCTTTTCCTTCAGCATTAAATTTTACAGGATAATATTTATTATTTAGAATATCTGATATAACTGAATTTGTAAAGGTTTCCCTGTCCATTTTTTTACACCAGCCACACCAGTCGGTATATGTATCAATAAATAAAGGACGTGGATCCTGCCTTGTAAGTTTTTCAGCCTCCTGGATGGTATACCATTTTACATTTTCCTGTGAAAATACCAGAGAGGAAGAAAATATAACTAATAGTAGTATAATTGATTTTTTCATGATATAAATGTTTCTCAAATTTTAGTACCGGAAGTTGCAAATAAACTGAAATTTTTCATAATTCACAATTCAACATATTATATATTACTTAGAGTTTAACAATTGCATTATAAAATGGTTCTTAAATAAATGTTTTTTAATTTGTTTGAGAAATATATTAATTACTTTCACCCTCTTTAATTTAAATCAGGAACCCGGTTATGGAAACTATTACCAATACTCTTCGTGATTCAAAAGTCGCACGCTGGACAGCATTGACTATAGTGTCATTTACAATGCTTTGCGGATACTATATTACAGATGTGATGGCACCATTGAAACCAATGCTTGAGAAAGAACTTCTATGGAACAGTACTGAATATGGCTTCTTTACGAGTGCATATGGCTGGTTCAATGTTTTCCTGTTAATGCTCATCTTTGGGGGAATAATTCTTGATAAAAAAGGTGTCAGGTTCACAGGAAATATGTCGACAATTACTATGGTTGCAGGTACGGCTGTTAAGTACTGGGCTATTTCAACCCACTCCCTCGACGGGATGCATCTTCTTGGAATGAAGGCTCAGGTTGTTGTCGCTGCTCTGGGTTATGCTGTATTTGGTGTGGGATGTGAAGTGGCAGGTATTACTGTTTCCAAGGTAATCGTTAAATGGTTCAAGGGTAAGGAGATGGCACTTGCCATGGGCCTTCAGCTCTCCTCGGCACGTCTTGGAACCGCACTGGCATTATTTGCTTCTTATCCACTTGCAGTATGGATGGGTGGTGTTGCCAAGCCGGTATTTCTGGGTCTCATTTTGATATGTATCGGAATGATTTCTTTTTTCCTTTATGCTATACAGGATAAGCGACTCGATAAATCAGTAGCCGATGAGGCAATCGTTTCCGGTTCTGCTGATGAAGAGTCATTTAAAATGGCAGATTTGTGGTTTATAATAAAAAATAGAGGATGGTGGTATATTGCTATCCTATGCGTGTTATTTTATTCTGCTGTTTTCCCATTTTTAAAGTATGCCTCTGATCTGATGGTTAACAAATTCGGAGTGAATCCTCTTGTTGCTGGAACAATACCTTCCTTATTGCCTTTTGGCACTATTCTGCTTACTCCGTTATTTGGCAGCGTGTATGACCGCAAAGGGAAGGGTGCAACACTTATGATCATTGGTGCAATTCTGATAATTCTGGTTCATGCTTTGTTCTCTGTCCCGTTTCTGAATTTCAAATTTGTTGCAGTGGCTCTGATCATAGTTCTTGGTATTGGATTTTCGCTTGTTCCTTCTGCAATGTGGCCATCCGTTCCCAAGATTATTCCGGAGAAGCAATTAGGCTCTGCTTATGCTTTGATTTTCTGGGTTCAGAACTGGGGACTAATGGGAGTTCCCGCGTTGATCGGATGGGTACTTGATAAATATTGCATTACTGGTACGAGGTTGGTGGATGGGGTCAACATTCCAAACTATAATTATACAATACCTATGATGATTTTCACAGGTTTTGGGGTATTGGCTCTTATTTTTGCCTTCCTGCTTAAAGCTGAAGACAAGAAAAAAGGTTATGGCCTTGAACTTCCAAATATTAAAGAATAATTCTTTTCTGGTACTCTGTATAAACTCTACTGAATTAGTTGACTGAATAATTTATTTAAAATATATATTAATTACATTTACCTGTCAAAAATCAATTATTTATAACAATAATCATGGAACAAATACTAAATACTTTGCGTGATTCAAAAAAAGCGAGATGGACAGCGCTGATCATTGTATCGTTTTCAATGTTTGGTGCATACTACTTTAATTATGCCCTTTCACCTGTTAAACCGATGCTCGAGAGTATCCTGGGATGGAATAGTTCCGATTTCGGAATATATACATCTTCTTATACTTGGTTTAATGTCTTTTTATTCATGCTTATTTTCAGCGGAATTGTCCTCGACAAAATGGGGGTCCGCTTCACCGGTCTTGCAGCTACTTTAATGATGACCATTGGGACAGGTCTGAATTACTGGGCGCTCAGGCATGTTTTCCCGGAAGGAGCCATGATATTTGGTATAAAAACTCAGGTTATAATTTCCGCTATAGGATTTGGAATTTTTGGCGTTGGCACTGAAGCAGGAGGAATAACGGTTTCAAAAGCAGTGGTAAAATGGTTTAAAGGTAAGGAGATGGCCCTGGCAATGGGAATGCAGATGTCAATAGCACGTCTTGGTACTGCTGTTGCCCTGGGAATTGCATTGCCATTGGCAAAAACATATTCTTATTCATCTCCTGTATTGCTGGCTTTCGTATTTATGCTGATCGCCTTATCTGCTTTCATAATTTACACTTTCATGGACAAGAAGCTTGAAGCTTCAATAGCCCAAAGTAATAGAGGAAATGCCGAGGAAGAAGCATTCGAACTGAAAGATATTTTATTCATTATAAAGAACAAAGGGTTCTGGTATATTGCTATTTTGTGCGTTTTATTTTATTCTGCAGTTTTTCCCTTCCTTTTTTATTCCGTTGATCTGATGATTAACAAATATCATGTTAATCCGAACCTTGCAGGTTCAATTCCGGCATTGCTTCCAATCGGGACAATCTTCCTTACTCCTTTATTCGGTACTGTTTATGACAAAAAAGGAAAAGGAGCAACTATTATGATTATCGGTTCGGTAATTTTGATTTTTGTCCACGGTATGCTCACAATTCCTTTTCTTAATGCCTGGTGGCTTGCAGCGGCTCTTGTAATAATTCTTGGAATAGGATTCTCATTGGTTCCGGCAGCTATGTGGCCATCTGTTCCAAAAATTATTCCTGAAAAACAGCTTGGAACTGCATATGCTGTTATTTTCTGGATTCAAAATATTGGATTATGGATAATTCCGCTACTGTTAGGAATAATCCTTAATTCAACAAATCCTGATGTAACGCCAAATAAAGTTGCAGTAAAAGAGGCAGTTACCAATGCCTATAAACTGGTATTATCTGACAAAACGTATGACCTTTCAGTTAAAGAAATATCACAGCTCGCTGAAAAAGCCAGTAGCCGTACAATAGACTCTTTGGTACAAAATACTACCTATGAGTCAATTCCGACTTCCATAGCTGATATCGCAAGTCTGAAAAGCAGTATTTCAGCAAGTACAGTAAGCGCTCTTTCAGGTATTAAGGCTGGAGGAGATAAAGCTAACTTTGCAAAGGAAATTGAAGCTAAAACGTCCGAAGCAATCTATCCGATTATTGAAAAGACAAAGTTGAACCTGAGATACAATTATTTCTTCGATTTGGTTATGTTCACCACTCTCAGTATACTATCTCTGCTATTTGCATTCCTTCTTAAAGCAGAAGATAAAAAGAAAGGTTACGGACTGGAGTTGCCAAATATTAAAAAATAATCCTTCGTGAACCTTAGTGTTAACCTTTGTGTCCCTTAGTGGTAAAAAACAATTCATTTGACCTTAAAGGAACACAAAGGGAAAATAGAATTCATATGAATACAAACGAATTTGATAAAGCAAAAATCTTCAGTTTCAGCGAATCGGTAGATTACTCCGAAGGAGGTATCATCAGCAAAACCGTTCTTAAGAAACAGACAGGAAATATTTCACTCTTTTCTTTTGCAAAAGGTGAGGCATTAAGTGAGCATACTGCTCCATTTGATGCGATGATAACGGTTGTTGATGGGAGGGGAGAGGTAGTAATCGGGGGGAAATCATTCCTCCTCGAAGCCGGACAGAGCATAATTATGCCTGCGAATATTACTCACGCCGTGAATGCTGTTGAGAAATTTAAGATGGTGCTTACGATGATTAAAAGCAGCTAGTTTTCTTGCGCATTCTCGGTTCTCGGNNATCAATTTTAAATCGCGTATCTCATTGAATACGAATTTTTTATTGATTCTTTACTTTCTTTGATTAATTCATATTTCAGTGTTTCAGTATCCATAATAATACACTGAAAGCGCCCCAGTGAGCACGCTCCGCTGTTTAGGTATATTTGTCCATCGGGAAATGATGCAAATCTGTTCACCCGGGTAGTAATACTTCAGTTAAGACTTATTTTGATCATCCGGAATGATAAAAGGGCTTTTTGTATATCAACCTAAACTGGAAGACAACTATATTTGCCAATTGATTTAAATTAAATCATCAGAGAAACCACAAAATCAGGTCATGACTAAAAAAGATTTTAAATCATTAAAAATATTGATATCGATACTTTTAAATTTATTTATCATAAGTGGCTATTCTGCCGTGCAAATTCCTGTAAATGACGTTTATAATGGGAGGAGAGGTATCGATTTTAACAATAACTGGAAGTTTCAGATAGGAGATATAAGCGGCGCCAATGCAACAGGTTTTGATGATTCTGCCTGGAGGAAGCTTTCATTACCTCATGACTGGAGCATTGAACAGGCTTTTAACCAGAACTCTCCGGCAGGTGGCGGTGGTGGCTATCTGGACGGAGGAATAGGCTGGTATCGTAAAACTTTTAATTTGCCTGATTCCGTATCGGGGAAAAGAATTACCATTCAGTTCGAAGGAATCTATATGAATAGTACCGTATGGATTAACGGTCAGCAACTGGGTACCCGGCCTTATGGTTACAGTTCATTTGAATATGATCTGACAGCTTATATAAAGACAGGTCCGACACCAAATGTGATAGCCGTAAAAGTGAACAATAATCAACCCAACAGCAGATGGTATTCAGGTAGTGGTATATACAGGAATGTCTGGCTTACTGTTACTGATCCTGTACATATCGCTTATTGCGGTTCCTTTGTTACAACCACATTATCAGGAGTGTCCACTGCAGATGTTTCAGCAATCACAAGGGTTCAGAATCATTCAAATTCAAGTCAAAACATAACAGTAGTCACAACCATATATGATCGGTTGGGTAATGGAGTCGCTACAAGTACCTGTGCTCCGGTTAGTGTTGAGAACGATGGGGAAAGAACATTTGGTTTGAAGCTCAGGATTTCCAACCCCGTACTCTGGTCAATTTCAAATCCATATCTATATTCGGTTAAGACACAGATTTTTGTTGATAAAAAGGTCAAAGACACTTTTACATCAACTCTGGGTGTCCGTTCAATATCGGTAAATCCAGCTACTGGCTTCTGGTTAAATGATCAGAATATTAAACTTCATGGGGTCTGTATGCACCATGACCTGGGGAGCCTGGGGGCTGCCCAGAACTACCGTGCTCTGGAACGACAGGTTGAAATTTTAAAGTCATTTGGCTGTAATGCAATCCGTACTTCCCACAATCCTCCTGCTCCTGAGTTGCTTGACATATGCGATAGATTAGGCCTGGTGGTAATGGATGAAGTGTTTGATTGCTGGGAAACAGGTAAAAATGTTAATGACTATGGTATTTTTTTTGACACGTGGGCGCAACAGGATGTTCAGGATTGGGTTCGCCGTGACCGTAACCATCCGAGTGTTGTTATGTGGAGCATTGGTAACGAGATACCTCAGCAAGGCGATGCAAGCGGGTATTCAATAGCTCAGAAGCTTATTAAATGGGTACATACGGATGATGCGACAAGACCTATAACCCAGGCCTTGAATTATCAGGCTTTATTAGCCCCTTTGTTAGGTATAGTTGGTTATAATTATGCTTCAGGCGGAACTTATGATTATGACCATAATAATAATCCTTTGTGGGTAATTATGGGAAGTGAGACATCTTCAGCCGTGAGAACCCGTGGTGTTTATCACATACCAACCAACCAGAATATTCTTACTGCTTTGGATATGCAATGTTCTTCGTATGACAACTCTGTTGTACCATGGGGGCACAGCGCTGAAGATTCATGGGAATTTGATAAAACCCGTCCTTACGTTGTCGGCCAGTTTATCTGGACAGGCTTTGATTACATAGGCGAGCCCACCCCTTACGGATGGCCTGCAAAAAGCTCATATTTTGGAATTGTCGATATGTGCGGTTTCCCAAAAGACATATACTATTTCTATCAAAGTCAATGGACATCAAAGCCTATGGTTCATTTATTGCCTCATTGGAACTGGGCCGAAGGAGATAGTATACCTGTTTGGGCATACTCTAATTGCGACAGCGTTTCATTATTTCGGAATGGGATGTATTTGAGTACAAAAAAAATTCAGACTTTAAAGCCCTATCATTCAGAATGGAGAATGCCATTTACGGAAGGTAAAATAAATGCATTTGCCTATAAAAATGGTGTTGTTGTAGCGAAGGACAGTATTACAACAGCAGCAACGGCATCAAAAATAGTTTTAAAATCTGACCGGGATACCATTCATGCTGATGGGTATGATCAGGCATATATTGAAACCGATATGGTTGATTCAGGAAATACTCTTGATCCTGATGCCGGGAACCAGGTAACTTATTCAATCAGCGGACCAGGTAAAATCGTTGGCGTTGACAATGGAAACCCAATCAGTCTGGAATCCTTTAAAGCATCAACACGACAGGCCTTCAATGGAAAATGTCTGGCAATTGTTCAGTCAACAGGTGCAGAGGGCCAGATTGTTTTAACCGCATCAACAACTCCCGTTTTAAACAATATTGCATTGAGAAAACATTCTCATGCCGATTCAGAGGATATTTATACTTTAACGGATATTGCTATAGGAAAAAGTTCTGCATCCGACAGTCAGCAGGAAAATAACCCGACTACTGCTGGAAACGACGGGAACAGTTCGACCCGCTGGTGCGCGAATGATGCAAATACAGGTCACTGGTGGAAAGTTGACCTCGGGGCAAATCATAATATTACCGGGACTGAGATCTATTGGGAACACGAAAACACTTATCAATATAAAATTGAAACATCGACTGATAATTCAGTGTGGAAACTATCGGTCAACAAAACATCGAATTCAATATCAGCACAAACGATGGACGATAATTTCACTGAAACAGCCAGGTATATCCGTATAACAGTGACAGGCGGTTTAAATAGCGGAAACTGGGCGAGTTTCTTTGAGTTTCGCGTCTTCGATGGCACATATTCAATTTCCAAAGGAAAAAATTTGGCGTCTGCCGGTAATGATGGAAATCTAAGTTCTTACTGGAGTGCAGCAGACGGAAACTCAGGTCATTCATGGAGTGTTGATTTGGGCGTAATTAAAAATATTACCGGCAGCCAGGTAGTATGGCTCAGTTCCGGAATAGCTTATAAATACAAGATTGAAGCATCTTCAGACAGTACAAACTGGTTGTTGGCCGCTGATAAAACCGGTAATACAAGTACTCTCCAAATCATGACTGATAATTTCAGTATAATAGCAAGATATATCCGGATTACTATTACCGGAGGTACAAGCAACACAAATAAAGCAGGTTTCTCAGAGTTCAGGATATTCGATGGTTCATATACCTCATTCAGCCCAAGCTCTGTTACCATAAATTGCGTGAAGCCGGCATGTATTAGTTGTTTAGTTGACAGTACACAGATTAAACCACTGGTAAATATAAATAATTCCGTATGGCAACAATCAGCATCGGCGTTGCTTTGCAAAGGTGGAGATGTATCGTTCAGCACATTATCCTCCGATACAACCGGATGGTTATGGAACGGTCCGAATGGATACATTGCCGGCACAAAGCAAATAAATCTTTCAAATATACAGCCCCGGGATACCGGCATCTATAAAGTAACTCACAAGAATACTTTTTTTAACTTCAATCTAAATCTTGTAAAGGATAGCATTTCCCTTTTTTTTAAAATCAACGATAATCCGTTCATACATGGAAGTATTGCAACAGTCATGACCGGCGATTCAATTATTCTCAGCCCGGTGCCACCTGATTCTATAGGTTGGAGATGGTCGTGGACCGGACCAAATGGATTTTCAGCTGTATCAAGAGCTATAAAAATTACTGTTACTGATACAATTCAGAGTGGTGTTTATACTTCAAATGGATCAGATGGATTCAGTTGTGGAACTGTTTCGCAGATATTTAACCTGACTGTTGAAAAAAGTACGGGTATACCGGTAGTTGAGTCAGGCTCCAACATTGAAATTTATCCTAACCCTTCGAATAACGGAATATTCAATATTAAAAATTGTGAAAATTGTAAAATTTCTGTTTTCACCCTAATGGGGAAACTGATTTCAGAGAATATTGGAAATTCTATTGTAAATGTTATTGATCTTTCAGGCCAACCGTCAGGAGTTTATATCATCAGATTCTTTTCAGCTAAAATCAACATTTTCAGAAAAGTGATCATTCAATAAGACCTGTCGCATCACACCTCACGCCTGTTTTTATGCCATTTTAATCAGGATTGACTTAAGAGTGTCAGTTACATCCTCTTCCTCATCGACACATCTTTCAAGCATTTCCAGGATTTTGTTATTTTTAATTAATTCTTTTGGATCTTCTTCTTTCTCAAATAATTCTGATACACCTGTGAAATATATTTCATCTGCTTTATGCTCAATAACTGTCACTATGCTGCATGCCCGGCTTATTTTTTCTTTGTTGGCAACCGGATCCTTCAGACAATGAATAGCAGCTTCAACTTCTTTTGCACCTTCATATACCAGTTCTGCCAACTCTTTGTAAATCGGCATCATCTTCTTAGGCTTGTATAGGCATATCCTGCGGGCAATTCCGTTTATTGAATCAACCACATCATCAATATTTGCTGTCAGTTCATGAATATCCTCTCTGTCAAAAGGTGTTATGAATGATTTGTTAAGTTGTTCATATGTTTTGTTGGTTATATCATCTCCGATATGTTCAACATCCCGGATCTCTTTGTAAAGCCTTTCATGTTCGGCGACATCAGTGCTTGCTAAAAGTTCTCTAAGAAGTTCTGCTGCTTTAACCAGGTTCTGAGCATCACTCTCAAAAAGGGGAAAGAAAGAATGATCTTTCGGGACAAAAAATTTGAGAAATTTATCAATATTCATATGGTATTTTTTATATAGTTAAAGCAAATTCAATAAAAAAATTACAGGATCCAGTTGAAAAAGTGATACATAATTTCTCCAATGACTGCACTGATTGGGATTGTGAGTATCCATGCCCAGAAAATTTTTTTGGTGACACCCCATTTTACTGCAGAAGCTCCTTTTCTGGCTCCGACTCCGATTATAGCACCGGTAATAACGTGAGTTGTACTGACTGGAATTCCAAAATTTGTTGCACCAAAAAGAGTCAATGCTCCTGATGTTTCTGCGCAGAAGCCCTCAAATGGTTTCAACTTTGTAATTTTCTGCCCCATAGTTTTGACAATTCTCCATCCTCCGAACATGGTTCCGAAAGCAATTGCAAACTGACATGACAGCTTTATCCATAAAGCTATCGGATCATCTTTTGTAGCTAAACCTGAGACAATTAATGCTGCCCAGATAATACCCATTGATTTCTGAGCATCATTACCACCGTGTCCCAGGCTAAAGGCAGATGAAGATAATATTTGTAACCTTCGAAATATCTTATCAACGTTGGAAGGCGTAAACTTTCTGAAAGCATAAACAATGACAGTGGAAATCGTGAATGACATTACCATACCAAGAACTGGTGCAATAAAAATGAATAAAACTATTTTTATAACACCGGAAAACACAACGGAACTAATTCCTGCATGTGCAACAGCAGCGCCAATTAATCCACCGACCAGTGTATGAGAGGAGCTGGAAGGCAGACCCCACCACCATGTAACGAGATTCCATATAATTGCGGCTACAAGCGCAGAGGCAATAACTGTCAGATTCAGAACATCAGGATTTACAACACCTTTTCCGATAGTATGTGCTACTTTTAATGGGAAAACTGTAAATGCTATAAAATTGAAGAAGGCAGCCATAATAACAGCGGCAAAAGGTGAAAGGACTTTTGTGGAGACAACTGTTGCAATGGAGTTTGCTGAATCGTGAAATCCATTTAAAAAATCAAACACCAGAACCAAAGCCACTACAATATATAAGAATGTCATATTAATAACTAAAATTTTATATTTATAGAATGTATTTGGTTATAGTGAAATGATAAGTAGTTCATTCCTTTCTCGTTATATATTGATAATAATTTTAATCAGGTGTCAGCAATGTAGCAAAATTGTTACAAAATTCAAAAGTATAAAATTGTTGAGTTTTTGTTACGTTTTTCTTCCAGTTTTCGTCAGGGAAAAATAACAGTATCCATGGTCCATTTCATTGTTTCATTGTTTATGAATATTGTCTGATAAAGATTATAAGATCCTTCGCTATCGCTCAGGATGACA
>PMNJ01000314.1 GCA_003162595.1 Bacteroidales bacterium
CATGTCACGATAAAGTTGTCAAGATGGTACTACGTCCCGATAAGTGTACGAGTAGTTTCGCGTCATGATGAAATTATCCCGTTATCAGTATACCCAGACGGATGTCCGGGTATCGTGAATGTCCATAGAATATTAGTTTTAGCCCTAAATTTTAGGTTATAATTATTTCAACGTAAATTTATAGGCGATAGCAAATTCCATATTTTTATCCTGCCATTCAGGTATTTTAACCTCTGAAAGTTTATTAGCAACACGAAGACATTCAGTCTTTAATGTTGGATGTTCGTTCGCAGTAACTTTTTCACTATTAGCTACATTTGTTCCACCAGTTGGTTTATAACCTACAATTACGATTTCTGGCAACAAGGGAACATTGACGGCTTTTTTGTCAGTAAAAACTTTACATTCTTTTATTACTCCACCCTTATTCATTTTAACAACCACAAAAACTTTTCCTGTATCGGAAGAACTTTTTGCTTCCTGTGGGTAGCCAGTGTTCTTCGCTAGAAATACCAAAATCTCAGATTCAGAAGTCTTAGAGAATAGTGGTTTTTGATTGTCAGTATTTGTTTGGTTGGCCTCCGGTTTGAATGAAAACATTACAAACAGGATTGCTACTGCTGGAAGAATAATTATACTCTTCAGAGCAGCATAATTGCGTGTTGGTTTTTTGTTGATCATGACAATTCGGTTTTTAATTAAACTTGAGAAATTATGAGCTAATGGGACATTCATTAGCCTGGTTGGGATGTTTAGAAGTTTATACTGATATTCTTTTACACTGCAAGAACTTTTTAGTGAAAAATTGTCTGCTAAGTATTCATGGTTTAATATTATTGACCTTTTTATGAGCCACATAAATGGATTAAACCATAAAAAGACAATTAGTAATTCCGAAAAAAGAAGATCAAAAGTATGTCCCTGTCTAATATGTGCCTTTTCGTGTTCAAGAATCTCCAAATATTCACCGCTTTCAAAGGTTTTCTTTGGAATAACTACATAAGGGAAGAAAGAAAAAGGAGGATGCTCCATTTCCGATAAAACAACCATGGGGAACTTAGTATCTTGTATCGTTCCTTTGCGAATTATTATAAATGTTCTTGTCAAGCTGGTTAATACTCGTAATAAGCAAAGACCTGTAATTGAAAAATAGAGCCAAATTAATATGCTATTTAAATCGAATGAGGTAATCTTTTCTGATACAGTTGCTTCGAGACTAGTCCTTGATAAAATTATGCTATTTATTGAGTTTGTGTTTTCTATCGAAGAATCAGAGGCAAAAATATTGAAAACATTCAGCAGCGGGATAATAATGGAAAGCAGCAGAAGTCCTATAAGGAAAATCCTGTTTCGAAGATAAAATGTATCCTTACTGAAGAAAAGAAAATAACAAAGGTATAACAGCATTGTCCCAGTTGATACCTTAAGTAGATATAAGAATAAATTATCCATTTTTCTTCCCTTTCTCAATAATCTCAATTAGTTTTTTTAAGTCATCTGTACTTAACTTTTTTTCATCCACAAAAAATGAAACAACATTTTTATAAGATGATCCAAAGTAATCGCTTACTACCTCTTTCATATAAATTTTCCTATACTCCTCTTTCTTAACCAGTGGGAAGTATTCATGGTTTTTACCATAAGCTTTATGGTCTATATAGGCTTTCTCTTCAAGTATTCGGATAACCGATGAAAAAGTAGTATATAAAGGTTTCGGTTCCGGACAAAGGTCAATCAGATCTTTAATGAATCCTTTTTTAGCTTTCCAAAGGATCTTCATAGCCTCTTCTTCTTTTATTGTAAGTTTCTTCATCGCAGTAACTGTTTGTACAAAGATATAACGGATATTTCAGTAATGCAACTAAAATAACATATAAATAACTGATAAATACGTTACAGAAACATATTATTATGAATTGGATGTGTCAAAATCATCTATTTCAGATCAGTAGATCAATAATTATTATTAGTATTATTTTATTCTTGTCATTTACTCTTATTGAAAATTTTTATTTTTTCGTGGATTAATGGTTTGTCTGATACAAACCTAATTCGTTTTATTTGCACTCCATGTTTTTATATCAGAGACTGGTTATATTTTAAAAAATCCCGGTAAACGGACTAGAATCTTCTTGTCCAGAAAAATTTGTCCAGATGGAATAGTCCTGATAGATGGGCAGGATTTGTCATGTCACGATAAAGTTGTCAATGTGGCGTGCAAAAACCAGGACGACTGCGCGTCGGCTTGCAACCCTATTGACTTTGTCTCGGCAGCAGGAACAGTCCGGGTAGTACAAAATTTTATAAGTGGGTTAAATTTTTCTCTCAAAGACTTTCTCATGCATTACGAATTTGTCCGGGCTGGCGAAGGCAACTGATCCCGCCTAAGCGGGAGATCTCGGCGAAGCCAACCGAGGACGACGCAAAGCGGCGGACGAACTCGCCGCAGGCAATTAATTAAACCGACCGAGTTAGCAGCTGATTTTTTTGTCATTTTGTAATAATCTTGTCGATAGATACGACTAACTTGAAAAACTTCAATCATTTCGAAGGTGGAAAAAGAGTTTATAGAATTAATAAAGAGTCATCAAGGGTTATTATACAAGATTTGTAATATATATTTTCTTAGAGATCTGTACAAAGAGGACTATTATCAAGAAATTCTGATCAGGCTTTGGAAATCGTATCCAAGTTTTAAAAACCAATCAGCTTTCTCCACCTGGCTTTATAGAGTTGCTTTGAATACTGCAATTGACATAATTCGTAAACAAAGCCTTCTTCCTAAACACACTGAACTTTCCATAACTGAATACAATATTGCCGAATACAAAAACAACACTGAATCTGATAATAGGGATAAGCTTTATTTAGCTATTAATTTGCTATCTGATATTGAAAAAGCAATAATCATCCTGTATTTGGAAGATTTTAATTACAAGGAGATTGCAGAAATAATAGGCATTTCAGAGAATTATGCGGGAGTCAAGATCAATAGGATAAAAACTCAACTAAGTAAAATATTGAACCATGGACAAAAATGATCTTAAATCGATGTGGCGAGATGCCCACTATACAAAAAGTGAAAGTAATTTCTCTAAAGAAGATCTTGAAAAAACTATGGCATTGAAACATAGTAAAGCAATCTCAAAAAGTTTATTGGACGTAAAATTAAAAGTCCTTCTTTATACACTGATTTTTCTTATTTATGTCGGGTTGATGACATATGCTTTTGTATATCTTAGACTGAATTTATCTGTCAATTCTTTGGTCCCACTTATGTTAGTTGGTGTATTCCTTTTAGTAACTGCTACCTCAGAATTTGTAAGGTTATTAGTCCTGACCAAAACAGCGGATAATTTGTCTCTTAAAGATTCTTTGCTGGTTTTTTGTAAGAAATTGAAAAGAATAAAGACAACTGATTTCATAATCTATATGGTCTTTTTCTATTTGTCTGCTATTTTGATAATATATAACTATTTAACAGATATTGGGGGTGTTAAGAATTTATCACGGGGCGATGAAATTGTCCCGGTACCTTTATTTGGAATATTAATTCTAATGCTTCTTTCAATACCGTGGTTTATTAAATATCTGAACAATCAGCGGTATAAAAAACTGTTTTCAAATCTCAAAGAGTCAGTCCATCAACTTAATGATCAGTCGGGTACCATTGACTGCTAACCCGGCGGTTTAATTGCCGTCAGCGTCAGGATTGGCATGTGTTTTTGCTAAGTCCCGATAGGTGGACGAGTGTTTGGTGTAACGATGAAACTGTCCAGATGGCGTAGTCCCGATAAGTGNNAGTGGGCAGGATTTGTCATGTCATGATAAAGTTGTCAAGGAGATGTGTAAAAAACATGACAACTGCGCGTTGGCCGGCAGCCCTATTGACTCTGTCTCGGCAGCAGGATTTTCAGGTACCTAAATTTAAATAAGTGGCTTAAAACTGATTTTATAGACTTTCTCATGCATTACGAATTTGTCCGGGCTGGCGAAGGCAACCGATCCCGCCTAAGCGGGAGAGCTCAGTGAAGCTAATTAATTAAACCGTCCGAGTTATGTTTAGGCTTTTTTTATTTCTTATCTGGCGTCTTGCAACCTTTTTATTAGTCAAGGCCCTTTTTTGTCCAGTCAGTTTATAGTCATGAATTAAAAGTCCGGGGGAAAGGTTTAATCGTCCAGTAAGATTGCGAATCATTTCTACGGTTAATTTACGCTTACGATTCATTATCTCCGAGACTCTATTCTTCCCGCCTATTGTATCAGCTAGGTCAACTTGTTTTAAATTCAATTCTTCCATTCTGATTTTAATAGCTTCAATAGGATCTGGTGCTTCGATTGGATAATGCTTTTTTTCATACTCGTCAATCATTAGTCCAAGAATGTCAGCCTCATCACCTTCTATTGTTCCACTCTTAGCATCAAAAATGACTTCAAGTCTTTTCAGTGCTATTTGGTAATCTTCTTCTGTTTTTATAAGTTTTATATTCATAGTCATTGTTTTTAGATCGTATTCGCATCGACTTTATCATATTCAGTATGAGATCCGATGAATCGAATAAAAATCCACTGTTTCTCAAAGTTGAATTTTGCAACCAATCGATACGCATTACCTTTTATATTAAAAACTATCCTGCTCTCTTTCAGAATACTTGCATTAGCGTAAGTCTTTTTAACATCATTTGGGGTATTCCATTCCGAATTCATTGCAGTGTCATACCATGTTTTTAAGTACTGCTCAGAGTCAGGGTGTTTTTCCCAAAATTGTCTTAAAGTACTTTTAGCAAATATCCTCTCCATTCGTTTTATAATCTTGGTACAAAGATATAGATAATTCCCATATTGGGAACTATCTGGTCAGATTTTTTTTAGCGCAGTCCAAATTGAAGAATCATATTACCTCTTAGCGAGTTATGTTTAGGCTTTTTTGTCTAGCATCAATTTCTTATGTCCCAATAAGTTATTTATCAGTGTGATACGGGAATTACCGCTGCTTTAAAATTTATAAATTGCACCAACCGTGATAGCACCGATAGAAACAATATTGCTAAGTCCAGCTCCAATATTAAAACTTGAATGGTTGCTTTTATAAGTGACAGTCTTTGTCGTAATATAATTATAACCGAAACTCAAAATATTGAGAGATGTCTCTAATGATAATTTATCATTTATATCATAAGAAAGACCTGGATAAACACTTAAATACAACTTAGTGGCTTTTGGTCCATCTGAAGTTGATCCTCCTGTTTTTGTGCTTGAATTGGAGAATGCCAAACCAATGTTCCCCTGGCCAAATACGGAAAACTTATTCCACTTTATTGCATAATAACGCGAAAAAAGGCTTCCCCCCAATGAGGAAGTTTTATCTATGGTTTCTGGATTAACACCCGTAGTGTTTACAGAGAGAGAAATATCTAAAGCTAAGCCAATTGCAAATTTTTCAGACAAATATTTTCCAACATTAGGCGAAAGGCTTAAACTGTAATAGGATGTTTTATCTGTGGTGGTTCCTCCATAATCGGTTTTATCATTGATGGTATTAAATCCAAAATTTCCTCCAATAAAAACCTGTGCATTTAAACTGATACAGAAAAAAGAAAATAAAATAATTAAAAAAACGCTGCTAGATTTCATAATTTTAAAATTTAAAATAATGCCTACTCTTCGGTTATTCGGCTTACACCATCTTGCTTTGAAGTATTTTTAATATTAAAAATTACTTAGAATTTTATTACTTCTATATCCTGGCAATTTTGATAATAATCCATTTAGAAATTTCATGATTGATTTTTGTCCGTACCGTTGGAGTGTTGAGATAGGTCATATCTTACGAAATTTGTCTAGGTGAAAAGTACATATAAATTGTTAGGATTTGTCTTAGTGAAAGATCGTCACTTTATCTGTAATGGTTAGTGTTTTAAGGCTGCCTAACGCGCAGAGAATGATTTTGTTAACCATAACGACCCGGCGGTTTAATGAGTTGGCGACTGTGTCGAGGTGCCGCATTTTTTGCCAGTCCCGGTAGGTGGACGTGCACTTGCTGGTCACGATGAAACTGTCTTGACGGTATCAGGTCCGGGTGATGGGTGTGAGGTTTGGTGTCATGACGGAATAGTCTAGGTGACGAGCAAAAAACAAGGCACCAGCGCGCCTGCCCTCGCCGAAGGCGGGGTCGGTCGGCAGCCCTATTGACTTTGTCTCGGTAGCAGGATTAGTCTAGGTGCCACAAATTTTGATAAGTTGAGATGATCTTTCTCGCATAGATTCCTGAATGCGATGATGAAGTTGTCCGGGCTGCCGAAGCCAATTAATTAAACCGACCGAGTTAGATACAGTTTTTTAGTCCAGGAGTATTTGTATTTCGGATTTAAGATTTGGAATTTTGCTTTTTATTATCTGCCAAACTTCTTCAGCATCAATTCCAAAATAATCATGAGCCACAATATTTCTAAAACCCTTAATCTTTATCCATTCAATATTATTATGATCTTTTTTGAAATCATCAGATATTTTATCTGCCATTTCGCCGATAACAACGAAGTTCATCATTGTTGCATCAAAGTTTCGATAGTCATTATTGAAATCATCAGCTGAATTAAATCCAGATGTATATTCGATGATCCTGTCAGCAGCTTCAATAATAGATTCAAGACAATGATGATCCTTAGTCAGCATAAACAGTCTCTTTTAAAATTGATTTTTTGATTCGGGGTTTGATGTATTTCTCTCGGCATATGTCAATATCGATTCCCATACTCTTTTGAAAAAATTCCTTTAATTGTAACTTGAGGTCATAAAGGTCTTGAGTATTTTCTTCAAATTCGATCAATAGATCAATATCGCTATTAACATTTTGGTCGCCGCGAGCATATGACCCAAACAATCCAATTCGGATAATATGATATCTGTCTCGGAACAGCTTTTTGTTCTGTCTTAAAAAAGTCAATATTTGATCTCTACTCTTCATTTGTTCACAAAGTTACAAAAATCGAACAATTTTTTCTAAGAATCTTGATAATGTTGCGGATTTGCGATCCATTGTACCTAACCGGCGGTTTAATTGAGTTGCCGTCCGTGTCGCGGTGGAGTGGTTTTTGCCAGTCCTTGTAGGTGGACAAGAACCCACTGGTCACGATGAAACTGTCCAGACAGTACCAAGTCCCGATAAGTGGACTAGCAATTTTTTGTCATGATGAAATAGTCCAGATGGCGAGCAAAAAACTAGGCACCAGCGCGCCTGCCCTCGCCGAAGGCGGGGTCGGCCGGCAGCCCTATTGACTTTGTCTCGGCAGCAGGATCAGTCCGAGTGGCACAAAATCTAATAAGTAGGTTAAATTCTTCTCTTATAAACCTTTGAATGCGAAGATGAAATAGTCTGGGTTGCAAAAGGCAACCGATCCCGCCTAAGCGGGAGAGCTCAGCGAAGCCAATTAAATAAACCGTCCGAGTTATGCGTAGTTTTTTTGTAATGTAAGAAACAGTCTCTTTAAATGGATTAAGTAAACAGGAGAGCTGTCCTAGTTTATCCCGAGTTCTTGTATTAGAGATATTCTCAGTCACATGAAAAGAGTAACGAAATTGCAAACTTTATTGCCCGTATTTAACAAACGAAGTTGCTAAAATCTCCAAATTAATTCAGTAGTTATAAAATGCTGATAATTATATTTTTTATGTTGAAAATCAAAGAATAATGGTTGATATTGAATCCCGATATTGAAGTTTGTAGTAAGTCTTAGTCTTAGATCACTTGTTAAACCGAGATTTAAACTTTTATACGAAGCAGGAGTATAAAAATACGTCGAATCAGTAAGATCTGTTCTCTTGTTTGAATGCCAATTTAGGTTAGTTAAAGTCAATCCGAGACCATATTCAAATCTGGGAGAAATTTTATTTACTCTAAAATTCAAATATTTTGCCGATGAAGAGTTATTTGATCCAAAATAGAAATCTTTAAAACCATGCATTTCGTTAATTGTATCATTACTTTTTGAATATAGACTCATGGTCACTCCGATATTCATGGATAAATAGATATTTTTTTTCAAGAAATATTCAACACCTGCAGATATTCCTAGACCCGAAGCCGAATTTATTTTTCCATTATCAGTTTGAAGCTGGAAGAAATTTATAGTAGGTAATCCAATAGTGAATTTTACTTTTTTTTCAGGAATAGGTTTAAATCTTACATTTTTGATTTGACTGTCAACCCTGGTGAAGTAGTTATAGATTGGATATTCAAAGCTTTTATCATTGGTATAATCTATCAACATACCCAGGCCGTAAGTAGTATAAATGTTAGCGAACCAATAGGCGAAATAGGATCTATGTGGTTTAAGTTTGAATGTGTCAGTTTCGTTGATGATGAGGGGTATTTCATTTCTGCTTCTTAGGAAGTAAAAATCTCTTTCTACATAATTCTTAGGGATAAAAACATTGTAAATCTCACTACTACGATATAAATATTTCGATGTGTCAACCCTGATACTTATATCAGGATCATGATTGATATGAATTTTCTGAAATGGATGATTAATTATATTAGCGCAAGAATTTAAAACTATTGAAAATACAAAAAGGAAAAGGATCTTTCTCATATGCAGGGATTTGTTAATATGCTTGCTATATTTTGGATATTCAAAACATTACGCATAACTCGTTTTTATGCGTAGTTTTTTTGTCATGGTTCGTATGAGTTCTAGTCCTGATAGTGGACTTAGTTACAAAAAGTTGACGCTATCAATTGATATACTTTTTTAATTGAATAAATAAGGTATCTCCATTACTTGGACGGAAGGCTTTATTCTCAACAATCTTACCATATTTGTCCATTATCATAAATTGTGGAATCAAGTTACTAACTCACCTTAAAAAAATTTCATTGCAACCCTGACTAGTTTGCTAAATTTCATTAGATTTTATACATCTGGCGAGTCAGATAGTAATACTAAGGGATGTATTTTATTCGTATCGTAACGCCTCCACTGGATTCTTTGTCGACGCCCGCCAGCTTAGCCAACTAACAGTCAAAAGTGTAATACCAAGAGTCAGCAATCCGGCCAAGATGAAGACCCACCAGCTAAGTTCTGTTTTATAAGCAAAGTCGAGCAACCATTTATGCATGGCATACCAAGCGATAGGGCAGGCAATTACAGAAGAAATGGCTACCCATTTTATTAAGTCTCCGTTCAGCATAACAAGAATTTCGGAAACCCTTGCTCCATTAATCTTACGGATACCGATTTCTTTCGTTCGTTGTTTAACAATAAAAGATGAAAGGCCAAAAATCCCCAAACAAGCTATCAGAATAGCAAGTAAGCTAAATGCCATTAGTAGATTACTGAAATTCTCATCCGATTTATAGTTGGCATCAAATGTTTTGTCAAGAAACCAATAATCTATTGGAAAATCCGGAGAAATTTCTTTCCAAACTTTTTGAATATATTTCAAAGATTCAGAGGCGTTTTGTGGAAGAATTCTTATTAATACTTTTTTATACATTCTAGGATTATAATAAAATACTAAGGGTAAAATTGGTGAGTGTAAAGAATTGAAATGGAAATCTTTTGCTATACCAATAATGGTTCCTTCACCAGTATCCCCTTTCATTAATTTTCCAACGGGATACTTTAAGTCCCAAAGTTTCGCTGCACACTCATTCAAGATGTAAGTTTTTCCTACGTCGGATTTATTATCCCATGAGAAATTTCTGCCAGAGATTAACTCTGGCTTTAGAACATTAAAATAGTCGGGATCAATCGAATTTTCATTTATCTCTATCTTTTTACCATCAATTTCGACATTAGTACTCCACCATGAAGCACCCGGTTCGAGACAGGCATAAGAGACCCCTATAATTCCCGGACTACTTAATAATTTTTCTTTAAGAGTATGTTTTATGCCTTCATTATTAATAATATTTGAATTAAGTCTGACAATTATAACATTCTCTTTATCGAAGCCTAAATTGCTGTTCTTTAAGAATTGAAGTTGTTTATAGGTAAATGCGGTTGCAACGATTAAAACTATTGAAATTGAAAACTGAAGAAGGATTAATAATTTTTTGGATGTAATACTTTTTTTTTGAATAATGAACTGATTTGAAATTTCAAAATTATTTGAGGAATTTTTTAATGCAGGAGGAATTGCGACTATTATACTTATAAATAGTATTATCATGGCACTAACAAAAACACCATTGAAAGAATATAATTGATCTAAGGAAAAATCGGTACCTAAAATACTACTTAGAAATGGCTGCATAGTATCTACAAACAAATAGGCTAATAAACCGCCGATCAGGCTTAAGATCAAAATTTCAAAATATAATTGCTTATAGAAGTGGAACATTTTTGCTCCTAATATTTTTCTTATTCGAATCTCTTTTTGTTTTACCAGACTTTTTGAAGTTTCAAGGTTAATGAAATTAATACAGGCAAGGATCAATGTAAAAATGCAAATAGTAATCAAAATAAATATGAATTGTAAATTGCCATATTTTGTGTGACTTGCAGGCACATTCCTGCTAAAATAGACATCAGACAGTTTGTTAAGCTTGAATTTAGGTTCATTCTCTTTCCAATAATCAGTTTGTTTAAAATTGCTATAAATCTTATTTTCAATTGATCTTATATCATAGTTGCTATTTCGTAACATTATAAAGGATGGATATGACCAACTATTATATCCTAAATTACCTCCTCCATTCATAATTGAGAGGCTTTCAAAAGAGGCAAGAGCATTTATTGAGAGATGAAAATTTTTAATATCTTTTATTATTCCGGTAATGGTAAAATCGTAGTAATTTTTGTATTTGACAGTCTTATTAATCGGATCTTCTGAACCGAAAATCTTTTTTGCTGTACTTTCAGTTAGAACCAATGAAAATGGTTGTTTGAGAGCTATTAATGGATTTCCCTGAATGAAAGGGAATGTGAATATATCAAAGACGCTACTGTCTGCGAAAGCAAAATCTTGTAATAACCATGTGTTTTCTTTGTATTTAAGGACATTATTATCTTCTCCAAAATCAAACCTGACAAATTTTTCAACCTCTGGTATCTCTTCCGAAATTTTCCTGGCAACTATTTCGGGCATATATGCGTGTCTGTTTTTTTCTTCTCCAAGTTCAATACGATAAATTCTATCGATATTCTTGTTGAACTTATCGATCTGAAATTCATGAATTACATATAGAACTATTATTATGGCTGTTGCAAATCCTAAGGAAAGTCCGATGATATTAATTACTGAATTTGTTTTAAATCGAACTAGATTCCTTAATGCTGTATATATGTAATTTCTCAACATTTTGATTTTGCTAATGAAGGGTTTTAGTCTATATTCAAGTATCAACGGCTCTGCATCGTTTTTTGTAGATTTCTTTAATTGTTTTAAAAATGAAATACCATAATGATGCCATAATTGTATGTATATGATATAAAGTCATTTAAAAATTATGATAATCTCATGAAGTAAAGATATTTTACAGTTAGCCGTAAATATTTTTTACAGATTGTTGTCACTTTCTTTAACACCAAGTTTAAAAATCATCTTTTACCGGAGTAATTTGTCTAACCATTGTTGGCAAAAAAGCATCCCGATGTCTCGGGGACAAGTTGTGTTTGGCAGCAGCGTTGGGTGTCGTGGTGGTAAGCTGCCAAACTCTTACTTGCGCGTTGGACATCAAGGTATTGCACTGAAATTCTTAAACCTGACGGCCCCGCTTACTTAATTGATCTTAGGTTGCCTTTTAGACTGATACTGGCAAAGTAAATTTAAAATCACTCCCTTTCCCAACTTCACTTTCAACCCAAATTTTACCGCCATGTTTTTCTACAAATTCTTTGCAGAGTAGTAATCCTAAACCTGTTCCTGTTTCTTTTGCCGTACCTTTAGTTGTAATAACTTCTGATATGTCAAACAGCTTTGCCAAATTATCTGGTGTTATTCCCACTCCATTGTCCGAAACAGAAATTATTACATTCCCAGAATTTTCCTCTGCATTAATGTTTATTCTGCCACCGCTGTTTGTAAATTTTATTGCATTCGATACAAGGTTAAGGATTATGGT
>PMNJ01000292.1 GCA_003162595.1 Bacteroidales bacterium
CGTTTCTCGTTTCTCGTTTCTCACCCTCAACCTCACCCCTCACACCTAATGTTTTATCTGCACCAGTCTTATAGGCATAGTTGCCGGTACAAGCCCCGATCTAAGTACCACATGTTGTCCCTGCTCTCCGCATGCCCAGTTTATAAATCCGGAACCCAATCCTGCGAATGTCTCTCTCGAAATAAGGTAAATCTCTCTGACAAACGGATACTCTTTGTCATAAATAAAACCCTGTTGCGGACGATAATAGCTGCCATCATTCACGTACTGTTGTGAAACGGCAACTATATTGACCTTCTTTATAAAACTCATACTGAGAGAATCATTCTTATCGCTAATCCAGTTAACGCTTATTATGCCGAGCGCAGAAGGATTACTGGCGACAAAATTTATAACTTCTGCATTATTTTTGACAGCATAAAAATTTCTGCCAAGCGAGTCTTTTATATCAAAAAGTTCCTTAAAATATCTGATATTACCTGATTTGTTGTTGTCAAAAATAACGTGGATATCACCCAGCTTCGATTTCTCGTTGACCTCTTTCCATTTTTTTATTTTGCCGAGAAAAATATCTTTTACTGAATTATACTTTATAAGAGTATCCTTATTATCAAGGTTTGTAATAAGCGCCAGTGCATCATATGCATATGTGGTGGTACGGGCAATGATCTGTGTATCTCGCAGATATTGGATCTGATAATCCGAAAGCTTCTTGCTGGTGACAATAATTTTCACAGAATCCTTCATAAAATCATTTATTACATCAAATTCGGGTTTATAGACAGGTTTGATTTTTGCACCCTTGTACAGATGTGTAAATGTAAAAACTTCGGTTTCGATAAGCGGTTGAAATGATTCATCAGATACTATCCGGATATTTCCCCTTGTCGGTGTTTCATTAGTTGCTGTCTTCCCCATACCACCGCACGATATAAGAAAAGGCAATAATCCAAAAACAGGAATGAAAAATAACAATTTGTAACTAATAGTTCTGTTCACTACATCGTGGTGTATTAATCTTTTATTCCGGCACGCAATAATAATAAAATTTTGAATAACTGATACTCTGTTCATAATCCTAAATTTAGTTCCGGTTGATATTTTCATTCTAAATACCTGCAAAGTGTATGCCAAGCCCGGGGTAAAGAATGAATAATTATTGTTCATAAGTTTCTTTTTAAACAATACCAACTACTCATCATCTTCATCTTTTGTAAAGAAAACCTCAACTATTTTACCATAAGTTCTGAAAGCCCTGTATAAACCATAAAACATGAATGTTGACCCCACAATTACTCGTACAGCCTTGTCAAGATTACTCAGATCGAAGCGGAATATTAAATACCATCCAACTCCCAGGTAAAAAAACACCATAAATACTGAGAAAATAGCTATTACCTGTTGCATTAATCTGTTTCCGTTCATCCTTAAGTTATTTTGTTACCAAATTAACGCAAATTAGAATTATTATCAAAATTAAACTAAAAATTTCGTTATGTAAATAATATTTGATGAAATGCCTTGTTATATTGATGAATGACAGGGTTATTTCAATAAAAGCGAACTGTCGCCATAACTTAAAAATCTGAATCCGCTTTCAAGAGCAAAGGTATAAATATCTTTCCATCTGATTCCCGCCCAGGCTGAAATAAGAAGAAGAAGGGTACTATGCGGCTGATGAAAATTTGTAACCATACCGTTAGTTATTCTGAATTCATATCCCGGAACAATCATAATGCTTGTCGATGCCTTGAGACTGGTCAGATTCCGTTCATTTATATAAATCAATAAAGCTCCAAAAGATTCTTTTACTGAAACAGTTTTGTCCAGTTCGTAAGCTTCCCATTGTCCGAGGGAAAGATATGGAAATGAAACTGAGGGGTTTTGAATCAGTTTAACTCCCAGCCAATAAAGACTTTCCATGGTTCGTACCGATGTCGTGCCAACGGGTATTACTCTTCCCTGGTTTTCAAATATCAGTTCAATTGTCTTTGTGTCTATCGAAAAATGCTCACAATGCATTTCATGTTCGTAAATATTATTGGCCTTTACTGGCTGAAATGTACCTGCACCCACATGCAGAGTCAATTCAGCAGTTTTTATTCCTCTGGCTTTAATCTTTTCGAATACATAATCTGTGAAATGTAATCCGGCTGTCGGTGCTGCGACTGATCCTCTGATGCTGGAATATACTGTCTGGTATCTTTCAATATCTTCTGCTTCATCAGCCCTGTTGATATATGGTGGGAGAGGAATGTGCCCTGTTTTTTCCAGAACTTCACCAAAACTTATTTCAGCGCAGTTCCAGCTAAATTTAATGTGACAAACCTCTTCACCTGATTGAAGCCGTTCAGCAGAAAAATAATACTGCCTGCTGTTATATTTAAAAGGGGTCGTTAATAAACCACGTTTCCATTTTTTGAGATTTCCCACGATACATTTCCATTCAACACTTTCTTTTGATTTAAAAGATAATGGATAGTCGAATGGTGAAAGAGGTTCCAGACAAAGAATTTCAATATTTGCGCCGCTCTCTTTTTGAAAAAGAATGCGGGCCCTGATTACTCGGGTATTATTGAATACAAGAAGTGAATCGGAGGGGAGGTATTCAACTATGTTTCTGAAAATATCCTTGGCGATCTTTTCATCTTTATAAATAAGAAGTTTCGACATGTCCCTTTCTTCAACAGGATATTGGGCTATCCGATCTGAAGGAAGTTCATAATCATAATCGTTGATGTCAATATCTCGAATAAATTCTATATTCTTGTTTTTGTCTTTTTCGGTTTGCATTTTGAATTTTTCCTTCTGTTTCTTCCCTTCGTGTTACTTTGCGTTTTCCTTTGTGATACTATGTGGTTAATGGATTTTTATTTACCACAAAGGGGCACAAAAATAATCATTATTATATAGTGTATATCCAAATCCATGGCAATTTATTACCTTTGCAAAGCAGCAGGCTGTTCCATCGTTCCGCCAGATGACGGGAAGGAAAGTCCGGGCAACACAGAGCACCATACTTCCTAACGGGAAGATATCCGTGAGGGTATAGTAGTGTAACAGAGAATAACCGTCCCGATTTATCGGGATAAGGGTGAAAAGGTGAGGTAAGAGCTTACCGGTCCGGGTGGCAACATCAGGAGCCGTACACCTTATGGGTTGAAAGACCATGTATACCGGCGAACAGGGCTGCTCGTCCGATGCCGGGGGGTAGGTCGTATGAGCACGGTAGTGATGCCGGGCCAAGATAAATGATGGAAACCGGTTTTAATATCTTTTACAGAGAATAAACCGTACAGAATCCGGCTTACAGGCCAGCTGTTTAAAAAAATGACGGGTAATTTCCCGTCATTTTTATTATATTCAATATATTTTTTTGGTTTTGATTATTTATTTGATTTTAAAAATTGAATCTTCCATCGGAACATCAACTTCAACCTTGGTGAAATTCATCACGATATCCATACCCTGTGCCGAAATAGTTGTTTTCATTGGTATCATTATTCCGCTGGTTTCAGTATAATCTGACGGGTAAGAGTCTGCTGTTACAGTCATACCATTTGCTTCGGTTTTGGTAGATGTCTTTACCAGAAAATAAGAACTCTTGTCGATAAACATATCAATAACTTGTCCGCCTTCAGTTGTAGTTTTCAATTTATAGGCCGGCTTATCATTTACATTCTCTTCTCCAGTCAGAGTGAGCTGACCATTCTTAAAATAATTAGCCATTGAATTCTGAAATATGCTGCTATTGAGAGTTTGTTTTACCTGGTCAGGTGTCATTTCCATTGGTTCGGAGGAGCCTGTCATGGGACTTACAGTATACCCTTTTTCTCCATCGAATACCTGAATCATATCCTGCCCGTTAACAGTAGTTACGGATTTAATTTTATCAGGGTTTTTCATCCACATTACCATCGGCATTTCCATACCCATCATCGACAGGTTAGCAGTGATCTTAATGGTTTTCAGAGTGGCAACATGGTCAAGTTTGTTGACCTCTGTATACTTTTTCACGATTTCATCAAGTGTCTGGGCGTTTATGACAGACATCAT
>PMNJ01000251.1 GCA_003162595.1 Bacteroidales bacterium
ATTTCGATATTTGCAATCAGCTAAAAACAAACCGGAAACATATTTACATATTTCAGTGAACACTGTGAAACAGGCAGATATATATGACACGAATGACAGGTTAATTCTCGAGAATTGTACATTATGTCCACGGGAGTGCAGGGTAAACAGGTTTGAGGGGGGATTTGGATACTGCGGAACAGATGCAGGTCTTAATATTGCTTCTGTTTGTATTCACCGGGGCGAGGAACCGGTCATAAGCGGGAAAGATGGAATCTGTAATATCTTTTTTAGGGGCTGCAATCTTCATTGCCTTTATTGTCAGAATCATGAAATCAGCAGTAGCACTTCAATCATCAGGAATACCGGGATGAATCTGGAAGAAGTCCTGGACCAGATAATGAAAATACTTTCAGATGGAATACCGGCTGTAGGGTTTGTATCTCCTTCCCATGTTGTACCACAGGTTAAGGCAATAATAAAAGGATTGAACGCGCATGGCTATAAGCCTATAACAGTATACAATACAAATGGTTATGAAAAATTAGAAACAATCCGTAGCCTTTCCGGTTTAATTGACGTGTATCTTCCGGATTATAAATATGTTACAAAAGAAATTGCATCAGAATATTCAGATGCCTCCGATTACCCTGAAACNNAAACGGTTTGCTGATACGACATCTCGTCTTGCCTGGTCAGGTTGAAGAGAGTAAAAGAGTTTTAAATTCAATTGCTGAAGAATTGTCACCTGGAGTACATCTCTCGCTTATGTCTCAATACCATCCTACAGAACAGGTCAGGCATCATCCGGTACTTAACCGTCCGCTGTGTAAAGCAGAATATGAGGCTGTTGTTGAGACAATGGAAGCTCTTGGTTTCAGAAATGGGTGGGTGCAGGATATGGATAGTAATGTAAACTACTTACCTGACTTCAGTAGGGAGAATCCGTTTGAATAAGTTTTTTTCTTTGTTCATATTTTGTTCACCTAACTTAATGTCACTTTCTTTTTCTTGATAAAAAGAAAGTAACCAAAGAAAAATCAAGGCTACAGATAATTTTGGGGCGATTGTTTTGAGACTTGTGCCGGAACGAGCATCCACGTTCCGCTGGAGCGGAACGGGACCCGCGCAATACAACTCGTTCGCACTGCTCACTCAAACAGTATTGCTTACTAAAGGCCTGTGCAACAAGTCTCAAAACAGTCGCTGTTTCCCAAAATTCTCTGAGGCCATTAGAAATCCAAAAATGATTATGATGTTGCTTAATTTAATAAATGGAGGAGCGAGGGCAATCCCGGAAATGGCGCGAACCTCTGGCAAAATGGTAGCGCCAATAAGGCTTGTGTAGCAGGCTACCATTTTGACTGAGGTTGGCATTTCCGGCCTCTTTTTCTTTGGTTCATTTCTTTTGGAGGGGCAAAAGAAATGAACAGCAACATTACATGAACTTCTCCCTCTTCTGGAGATTGTAAAGGGCCACAAGTAAAAAAAGTACAGATCCTGTAATGAGGATTATGCGGTTTTTAAATGTAATAATTGCCCATGTAGTTTCATTTACATCATGTGACATGTCGAAGGGATTCAGGAACACGTTCCACTGACTCTTGCTCAACGGATCACTAAGTACGAGGAAAATCATTCCGAATACTATCATCACAACTGCTGTACCATTACCGTTTCTGATAATTGTGGAGAGCATAAAAGCCATTATTCCAAGGAAAATTACAGGCAGCATTACCTGTGATGTCATATTTACAATACGGAATTTAACTATAAAATAAGATGAAAGCATGGTGAAAACAAACATGATCAGAAAAGTAATTAAGAATATCAGTACAATTCTTACGAGCCAGACCTTATACCTGTAGTTTGGAATTCCGAATAATATTTCAATTGTCCTGGCATCCTGATCATTCTGGACTCCAAAAACCGAAGGATAAAAAACAAGAAGGACCCCGGAGAAAAGAAAGATTCCGTACAGATCTTCCATTTTGGAAACATCATTTGAGAACACATAAATTATTGAAAGACCGAGATAGAATAAAATCGATCCGGTGAGGAACCATATGAACTTATTTGCGAATATGATCCGTAGGTTATATATGATCATCTTGTAAATAAGGATGTAATTGTTATAAAGTCTCTTGCTTTTCATTTTAATAATTTTAACCTGTTCATTCTAAGAAGTCGTTCCGACTTTCTTTCTCAGAAGCCACAGATAGGCATCTTCGAGATTTGGAGTTACATTAACTGCCACCTGATGGGGTTTTTCTTCAGAAATGCATCTTACTCTGACATTTTCTCCTTCGGACATGTGATGTACAACAAGATGGCTGTTAATAAAACTTTCAAAGTCCTGGGTGGGAAGATTGATTTGCCATACATGTCCTTCCGCTTCTCTGGTCATATCAATTGGTTTTCCCAGGTACATCAGAAGCCCCTTGTTAAGAACCGCTACTTTGTTGCAGGAACTGGAAACATCTTCAATAATATGCGTGGAAAAAATAACAACCCTGTCGCGACTAAGCTCCACCAGAAGATTTCTGAACCGGATCCTTTCTCTAGGATCGAGACCTGCTGTCGGTTCATCAACAACCAGTATCCGGGGAAGGTGGAGAAGTATTTGTGCTATTCCCATCCTTTGTTTCATTCCACCCGAATATGAGCTTATCTTTTCATTTCTCCGGTCTTCCAGATGCACTGCTTTTAACACATACGTTACTCTTTCTTCCCTTATCTGTACATCAACAATATTCTTTAGCATAGCCTGGTAGTTAAGATATTCATTCGCAGTCATATTCTCGTAACTTCCAAACTCCTGGGGAAGATATCCGATCAGACCCTGAAGCTCTTCTCTCTTTTTTTGAGTGTCCATTCCATTTATCCATACCTTGCCATAGCTCTGTTCAAGTATTCCACATATAATTCTCATAAGTGTCGTTTTGCCTGCCCCATTGGGACCGAGAAGCCCAAACATGCCGCTACCGATATTTAACGAAACACAACTTAAAGCTTTGAATGGTTTTTTCTTTCTGCCAATCAATGGTACAAAAGCGACTATTTTATAGAAATTTTTCCGTAGGTTTTTAAACCTGCCTTCCAGGCGGTAGATATCTATATTCTCATGACTCATTTTTATTCCTGCTTTGTATATAATAAGGCCGCATAACCATATCACGCCGAGTATAAGCACTATTGCTATATTATGCCATCTTATCTGAAAAAGATAAAAATTAGCCAGGGGTATGAACCAAAATACCAGAATATCAAGAGCTTTTATAATCCTTAGATATGTTTTCCTCTTGTCTGATGATATAAAATTGGTCAACAATTTAGATAAAGGGATCCAGATGCCAAGAAGAGAAAACCAGATACAAATACTGAAGATAAAAATCCAAAAGCCGCTTTTAAGATAAAAATATGTAAAGTAGATAACAAATCCTGTCAATGGAAGTTGCCAGCTCAAATGGTTCATGTCATTCCATGATGTATATTTTTTTGTCAGGCCGAGTCTTTCCCTGATCCTGGCGCCGGCATTCCATTCTCTCAGAAAACGGCTCTCCCTGTCATATATTTTAACAAGACTCTGAATATAAATATTAACAGGTTCATCAGGAGAAATCACAGTCTCTCTCGCCTTCCGGAGGGTATTTATAAAGAACCAGGTACCTGCAGGTACAAGGATTAATGCGAGTATTATAGTTATCAGTTTCCAGAGGAATTGACCAATAAAACTATATATTAAAATCAGAAGAACTGTGAATATAATTAATTGAATAACTTTTGTTTTCCAGTTTAGTGAGTAGATCCATTGAAGAGAATTCTCCAGACCGGAGTAAAAGGTAGGAATAAAAATAAGCGTAAGCATGGTGCTCAGAGTCAGCCCTCCGATGACAGTAATCGCGAAAGCAGCGCCAATTGAAGCGACAAATTCAGACTTTCCCATAGCCAGGGGGAAAAGTGCAATAACCGTAGTTGATGCTGTGATCAGAATAGGCCTGACACGTGCAATACCTGCAGTCATCAAAGCTCGTGAACGTCTGTAACCTCTCTTTCTTAATATGTTAGTATAATCGATAAGAAGAATTCCATTGTTTACAACCACCCCAAGAAGTATAAGGAATCCAATCAATGTATTTGCATTAAGGAGAGAATTGTTTGTAAGAATCAGCGCAATAAGTGACCCCAACGCGGCAAGCGGTATACTGAACATCAGAACCACCGGAGTTGAAAATGATTCAAACACCGATGCAAGAATCATATAAATAAGAAGGAATGCCATCCCGATCAGGTAGTAGAAATCTTTTAACGGATCTTCTTCATGAACAACTTCGACAGCAATTCCTGAAGGTATATTGATACCTGACACTATTAATTCAATTTCTGCTCTGGCTCCTTCAAGAAGATCTTTTGAACCGGTTATATCCGAATTAAAACTATATGTAACCGTAATTTTTTTCTCCCGGTTTTCCCTGTGGATATTCCCCATTCCGGAAGAAAATACAATATTTGATAACTCCTGCATTTCCATCAGATTGGAATTGTTCCCTGTCACCTCGAGGTTTTTAAGATCATCAATCGTCTTGTCAGTATTTACCTTTACCTGCCCCGTTTCATCAGCATATTTCAAGGTTATATCATAGGTTTCGGTCCCCTGTAAAAAAGTTGCACCTGAAGAATACTCTTTCCCGAAGGTGGCGAGCGCTGAGGAAATATTATCCAGAGTGAAATTATTACGTCCGATATAATCCATATCAAACTTTAAATGTACTTCAGGGGTATTGTCCTGGACATTTACATTCACGCTGCTTATAGTTGACAGGTTTTGAACAGCCGCCTTAATGTCATCTGAAATGTTTTTCATCTGGCTGAAATTCTGCCCTTTTATGATAACACTTTCCGTTGTTGTTCCGATTCCCAGAAGGTTCATAAAGTCTGCGCCGGGATTTACAGCTCCGGCTGCTCCGGCAGTGCCTGTATAACCCCCGCTGGCAGAAATCTCATTCATGGTGATCTCTCCGGTCTTTAGGTTTCTCACTTTTTCAAGAATGTCATTTTTGATTTCCGGAAGAGATCTTTTGCTTTTTTTATCCCATCCATCTGTAAGATTTATAGTCATTGTAGCATCAGTTTCCTCTACCTTGCTTACAATATCTCCTTTTTCAGGTATCCCGCTAAGTGCATGTTCAATTTCAGTAACAAAGAGATCTGTTTTTTCAAGTGTCGATCCGGAAGGCATAGT
>PMNJ01000002.1 GCA_003162595.1 Bacteroidales bacterium
ACATTTCAACAGTTCACTACAAACCGTTTAACAGGAACTGTCGATGAATCTCTGGTTTATGCAATTTCAACACGCCTAAGACCAAAGCTTATGACAGCACTGGGAGCTATAATTGCGTTGATGCCGCTGGCAATTGGCGTAGGGACAGGTGCACAAATGCATCAACCGCTTGCAATTGCAGTTATAGGTGGTTTCATAGTTGCACTTCCTCTTCTTCTGATCATTTTACCGACATTATTGCATCTTCTGTACAAGAGGGAAGATACTAAGCAGATTCAGGGATAAAAAAATCCAGAAATCATAGGTATCTTTGTATATAAATTAAATTTCATATGGAAAATGTGTTAGAGAACATTAAAGGAAAAGCCGGGTACATTATCGATATGGATGGTGTAATATACCATGGCAACAGGCTCCTTCCCGGGGTAACTGATTTTCTGGCATGGCTTGAATCTTCGGGAAAGAAATACCTGTTCCTGACCAACTCCAGCGAAAGAACCCCGAAAGAACTCCACGAGAAGTTGAAAAGACTGGGAATTGATGTTGGCGAAGAGCATTTTTACACAAGTGCGCTTGCCACTGCCAGTTTCCTGTCAAATCAGAAACCAAATGGAAGCGCATATATTATAGGTGATGCAGGACTTATTCATGCTTTGTACAGTGTTGGTTACAGTGTAAATAATGTCAATCCCGACTACGTGGTTGTTGGAGATACACACAGTTATAATTTTGAAAAGGTAGAACTGGCTATAAATCTGGTGATTAATGGAGCAAGACTGATAGGAACCAATTCTGATATCAGTGGACCGGTTGAAGTAGGTATTACTCCATCGACAAAGGCGCTTATTGCTCCTATAGAGATAGCTTCAGGCAAGAAGGCTTATTTTGTAGGTAAACCTAATCCGCTTATGATGAGAAGCGCTCTGAAACGGCTTGGTGTTAAAAGAGAAGATGCAATAGTGATAGGCGACAGGATGGATACTGATATCAGGTGCGGCCTCGAATCTGAAATTGACACCTTACTTGTTCTAAGTGGTATTACCGATCGTAAAGGCATCGACCAGTTTCCGTACAGGCCCCGATATATTCTTAATGGTATAATAGACCTTGTCAGTTAGTCACTTCATGGAAATCAAGGATAAATACAAATCTGAGCGCAAGGAAGTAGCAAGGTTCATGAGACGGCTTTACAAACATGCTCTGACAACTACTTCGGGTGGAAATATAAGCCTGCGAATCTCTGAAAAAATAATACTGATAACACCTTCAGCCACTGATAAAGGAAGAATGAAGTGGAAAGAAGTTGGCATTATTAATATTTCCGGTGAGAACCTGACACCACACCTTAAACCATCAATAGAAACTGAAATGCATCTTGCCATATACAGGAAGAAGAAGGATGTCCTTGCCATTGTCCATGCTCATCCTGTATTCGCTTCCCTCTTCACAGCAATTAAGGCTAAAATAAATACTAATCTTACTGCGGAAGCAAAAGCAATACTCGGCGATCCTCTTTTAGTAAGATACGCAGTAATGGGATCCAGGGCACTGGCCGAAGTTGCAGCTGAGAATATCCTGAAATCAGATATTCTCTTACTTGAAAATCACGGGATACTTACCACAGGTTCAAATGTTCTTCAGGCATTTGATAAAATTGAGGTTCTGGAAAATGCTGCAAAAATGACATTGATGACAGAAATGACCGGGAAAAGAAGGCCCCTCGATAAAGCCAGGATACTGGAATTAGAAAGATTATTCAGATGATAAGAGGTGTGCTTTTCGATATGGATGGAGTCCTTGTAGATTCCGAATCTTTTATTTGTAAAGCAGCAATTATGATGTTCTCCGAGCTTGGAATAATTGTATCACCAGAGGATTTTCAACCTTTTGTTGGTATGGGGGAAAACAAATATATCGGAGGTGTTGCTGAGAAACATGGAATTATAGTTGATATTGAGCAGGTTAAAGCCAGGACATATAATATTTATGAAAAAATTGTCAGTGGAAAACTATATCCTTTACCGGGATCTCTTGAGTTCATTTCAAAATGCAGAAATAAAGGTCTCAAATTGTCTCTGGCTACGAGTGCCGACACGATAAAGATGGAGGTTAATCTAAAGGAGATCGGACTATCACGAAATACGTTTGACTCAATCATTACTGGTCTTGATGTAAAGAAGAAAAAACCATTTCCGGAAATTTACCTGAAAGCAGCCAAGAGTCTGGGATTAAAACCCGGTAATTGCCTGGTTGTAGAAGATGCAATAAGCGGGATAGATGCTGGTAAAGCTGCCGGATGCAGGTGTCTTGCAGTAACAACATCATTTGAAACGGCAGCACTCAAAGGGGCTGATTGGATTTGTGACTCCTTGCTGAATGTACCGGATGAGGTTCTGAACTGGTAGGAAAAGGCTTCTCCCCTGCTTATGGAGAAGGATTTAGGGTGAGGTCGCCTAAACCAAATGGAGCAAGCGGGATGAGGCAAAAACCAGGAGATGAGGAAAAAATAATTAGACAATATTAAAACTTAATTAAATATGGAACACAGAACTCTTGGTGAATCAGACATAAAAGTCTCTGAACTGGCATTCGGAGCCTGGGCTATCGGGGGATGGCAATGGGGCGGCACCGACTCGAAAGATGCGGTTAATGCTATTGAAACAGCAGTGGATCACGGAATGACAACAATAGATACTGCGGCAGTTTATGGATTCGGTTTAAGCGAAGAACTCGTTGGAAAGGCCATAAGGGGAAAACGGGATAAAGTTCAGATACTTACAAAGTTCGGTCTTACCTGGGGTGAGAAAAAAGGAGAGTTCTTCTTCGCCTCACAGGATAATTCAGGAAAAGATGTAGATATTTACAAATATTCATCCAAAGCTAAGGTGATCTCCGATTGTGATCAGAGTTTGAAACGTCTGGGAACCGACTTTATTGATCTTTACCAGATACATTGGCCTGATCAGACAACTCCGGTCTCTGAAACAATGGAAGCAATTGAATATCTTGTTAAAAAAGGAAAAATAAGAGCGGGAGCTGTTTGCAATTATCCGCAGCAACTCATGATTGAAGCTGGGAAAACTTACCGTATAGCTTCAAACCAGGTGCCTTACAGCATGGTAAACCGATCAATCGAAAATGATATTGTTCCTTATTGCGTAAACAATAATATAGGAATACTGGCTTACAGTCCTCTCCAGAGAGGTCTGCTGACAGGTAAAATCAAACATGGACATGTTTTTAATGAAGGAGATACCAGACCTGGCACAATTTATTACAGGGAGCCGAATTTTTCAAGGATAATGAAGCTCATTGAGAATCTTAGTGAAATTGCAGCCGGACTTAATGTTACTCTTTCTCAGCTTGTACTCAACTGGACCCTCAGGCAACCAGGAATTACCTGTGCACTGGCCGGCGCCAGAAATGCCGATCAGGTTCTTGAGAATGTCAGAGCTGCAGATTTTAAATTGAATAACGAAGAAATTGCCAGAATAAATAAATATCTGACAGATCTTAAATTAGAAACCAAAATCTAGATCATAAATGAAGAATTTCCTCTCAGGGTTTCCCTCATTTGATCTGTTGCATAAAGAGATGACCGGAATCTCTTTTCCGGAATTTCGGGAGGCAAACGGACACATTCATACACCATATTCATTCAGTGCATTCAATGCTCTCGATAC